>CAJCIY010000213.1 GCA_903970495.1 Candidatus Melainabacteria bacterium
CGTCGTGGTCACGACCGAGGAGCGCGCCGCGTCGCTCGCCCACCCGCCGGTCAAGGTCGCCGGCCTCGCGCAGGACCACCCGGGTCGGTCGCTCGTCCGGGACGACGACTTCGGGCTGCAGACCGGGGCGGCCGTGAGCGGGCCGAAGGCGATGGCGATGGCGGGCGTCACGCTGGCCGACGTCGACATCGCCCAGCTCTACGACTGCTACACCTACACGGTGCTGGTGACGCTCGAGGACTACGGCTTCTGCGGCAAGGGCGAGGGCGGCCCGTACGCCGAGAGCGGTGCTCTCGGACCCGGGGGCTCGCTGCTGCTCAACACCGGTGGCGGCCAGCTCAGCGGCTACTACATGTGGGGCTTCACGCCGTTGTCCGAGGCGGTCCTGCAGGTGCGCGGCGAGGCGGGCGAGCGTCAGGCCGAGCGGCACGACGTGTGCCTGGTGTCCGGGAACGGCGGGATCCTCGACCACCACGCGACGATGGTGCTGACGACGTGAGCCTGACCGAGCCCTTCGTGCTGCCGATGGCCGGCGACCCCGAGACCGAGGCGTTCTTCGCCGCGACCGACGCCGGGATCTTCCCGCTCTGGCGTTGTCAGGAGTGCAGCACCGTCAACGGCCCGAACGAGCGCTCGTGCCGCCGGTGCCGCGGGATCGAGGGCGAGCAGGTCGCGGCCGAGGGCGTTGGCCACGTCGTCTCGTACGTGGTGCAGCACTCCAAGCCCGACTCCGCGGGGACGACCTACCGGCTGGTCGTCGCGATCGTCGAGCTCGACGAAGGCCCGTGGTGGTGGACGCAGCTCGCCGGGGTCGAGCCCGACGAGGTCCGGGTGGGCGACCGCGTCCTGCTCGAGATGGTGACGCCCGAGGGCGGCCGCGCGATCCCGGTCGCCCGCCCCGCATGACGGCCCCGTTCCTGCTGCCCATCGACCGGTGCTGGGTCGCGACCGGTCCCTACGGCGCCCCGAACTACGACGAGTTCGCGAGCTGCGACGAGGTCCGGGCGATGGTCGCGGCGCGCCCCGACTCGATCGTCGCCGTCGACAACCCGCAGTGCTTCACCGGTCTCGACACCGCCCGAGACCAGCTGCGGCAGCGACAGCAGGACGGCCGGTACCACCGCCACGACGGTGCGGTCCTGCTCTACGACCTGGGCGGTGTACGGGCCGTCGTCGGCCTCGTCGACAGTGCCGAGATCTCCAGCGCGCCCGGTGAGACCGGCCGACTGCTGCGCAACGAGGAGGTCTTCGCGGACAAGGTCGCCGAGCGTCGCGCACTCCTCGAGGGGCTGCGCACGTTGATCTCGCCGGTGCTGCTCGTGCCCGACATCCCGGAGCTGCCTGTGCCGCAGGGCCTCCCGACGACGACGCCGCTGGTCGAGGAGGTCGACGAGCACGGCGTACGCCACCGGCTCTGGCTCCTGGAGGACCCGGCGCCGACGCTGGCGGCCCTGGCCGGGCGGACGTTCTTCGTCGCCGACGGCAACCACCGCAGCCTCGCCTCGCAGGAGGCCGGCGTGCCGTGCCTGGCGGTCGTCGCCGACCCGGCGGCGCTGACCATCGAGGCCTACCACCGGCTGCTCGACGTGGCGCTCACCGGCGCCGAGCTGGTCGAGGCGGCGCGGCCCTGGAACCCGACGCCGGTGACCGAGCGCGACCCTGCCCGGACCCATATCTACGCCGACGGCACGCTGTGGCTGCTCGACCTGCCCGAGGTCGGCGACCCGGTCGCACGGCTGCCCCACACCGTGCTCGAGCGGGAGCTGATCGAGGGTCGGCTCGGGCTCGACCCTGCCGCGGTGACGTACGTCGGGGGCGTCGACCCGCAGCGGCTCGTCGACCGGGTGGACCGCGGCGAGGCCACCGGCGCACTCCTGATGCGCCCCGTGACGGCGGCAGAGTTCGCGGCGGTCAACGCCGCCCGGCTGCCGATGCCGCGCAAGAGCACCTGGTTCACCCCTAAGGCGCGCTCGGGCCTGGTGCTGGCCGAGGTGTGACAGATGCGTGCACCTGTGCATGCAATAGGGTCGGCGAGCACCCACGGCAGAGAGGCCGGAGATGAGCGAATCCGTCACGACAGGCGTCACGAAGACCGTCGTCCGGCAGGAGCGTCAGGACCACGTCCTGGTCCTCACCCTCGACCGGCCCGAGGCCCGCAACGCGGTCAACGGCGACGTGGCAACGCAGCTCGAGGCGGGGATCGACGCCGCCGACGCCGACGACGACATCTGGGCCGTCGTCCTCACCCACGAGGGTCCGGTCTTCTGCGCCGGCGCCGACCTCCGCGCCATCGGCGAGGGGCGCGCGGCCGAGCTGCGCACCGAGCGGGGCGGGTTCGCCGGCTACGTGCAGCGAGAGCGCAAGAAGCCGGTGATCGTCGCCGTCGACGGGCCGGCGCTCGCCGGTGGCTGCGAGATCGTGCTCGCCTCCGACCTCGTCGTCGCCTCGACCGACGCGAGGTTCGGCGTACCAGAGGTGAAGCGATGCCTCGTCGCCGCCGCCGGCGGACTGTTCCGGCTGCCGCGCAAGATCCCGGTCAACGTCGCGATGGAGTGCGTCCTCACCGGCGACCCGATCGACGCCGAGCGGGCCGAGCGCTTCGGGCTCGTCAACGTGCTGACCGCGCCGGGCGCCGTGCTCGAGGCCGCGCTGACGCTGGCGAACCGCATCACCGCCAACGCCCCGGTCGCTGTCCAGCAGTCGCGCCGCGTCCTGGCGACCGAGACCTTCGGCAGCGAGGCCGCCGCCTGGCAGGCCTCGGGCGAGGCGATGGGTGTGGCGATGTCCAGCCCGGACATGCAGGAGGGCGTCCAGGCCTTCCTCGAGAAGCGCGCCCCGCAGTGGACCGGCAAGTAACCGACTCGAAGGAGAGCAATGGACGGCAAGGACTACGCGGGCAGGTCGGCGGTCGTCACCGGTGGCGCCTCGGGTCTCGGTGAGGCGACGGCGGAGCTGCTCGCGTCCAAGGGCGTGCACGTCGTGATCGCCGACCTCAACGCCGACGCCGGCTCGGCGCTCGCGACGAAGATCGGCGGCACGTTCGTGAAGTGCGACGTGACCGACACCGACGACGTCATCGCGACCGTCGACGAGGCGCTGAGCCACGGGCCGCTGCAGTTCGCGGTCAACTGCGCCGGCATCGGCAGCATCAGCCGCACCGTCGGCCGCGACGGCCAGTACTCCAGCGCCTTCCCGCTCGATTACTTCAAGAAGGTCGTCGAGATCAACCTGATCGGCACCTTCGACATGACCCGCATCGCGGCGACCGCGATGAGCCGCAACGACCCCGACGACGACGGTCAGCGCGGTGCGATCGTCAACACCACCTCGGTCGCGGCCTTCGACGGGCAGATCGGTCAGGTCGCCTACTCGGCCTCCAAGGGTGGCGTCGTCAGCCTGACGCTGCCGCTGGCCCGTGACCTGTCGGCCGTCGGCGTACGCGTCAACACCATCGCGCCCGGCCTGATCGACACCCCGATCTACGGCAGCGGTCCGGAGTCCGAGGCCTTCAAGGCCAAGCTCGGCGAGTCGGTCGTCTTCCCGAAGCGGCTGGGTCACGCCGCCGAGTACGCGTCGCTGGCGTGGGAGCTGCTGTCCAACCCGTACATGAACGGCGAGGTCATCCGCGTCGACGGCGCGATCCGGATGCCCCCGAAGTAGGACATCTCGGCCCGGGTGACGCCCATCGCGTCACCGGGTCCGCGTTTGCCCGCCCCCGCCGCGCGGCACCCCTCTGACGCATCACCCGACGTACGGAGGACGACATGCACGCAGACGGCATCTTCAGCGCGATCGTGGTGGGCCTGGTGCTCGGTGCCCTCGGTCGGCTCGTCGTGCCCGGGCGGCAGGCGATCGGGGTCGTCGCGACCCTGCTCGTCGGCCTCGCCGCGGGCTTCCTGGGCGGGTGGATCGGCTACCAGGCCGACTGGAGCTTCGTGGTGACCCTCATCGTGCAGGTCGTGCTGGCCGCCGTGTTCGTCGGCTTCGTCGCCGGCGGCATGCGCAGCGGCAGCAACAACCGCCGCCGGGTGCGCTGAGGTCCCTCAGGTGGAGGCGAGGGTCTGCAGCAGGTACGCCGACCCCGTCCAGGCCATCGTCGCGCGGACGCTGACCGAGCCGGTCTGCTCGCCCTCGGTCGTCGTCGTCGTCTGGCGGACCAGCGAGACGGTGTAGACGGGCGTGGTGCAGCTGCCGGAGACGTACACGGCCGACGCCGACGTCACGACCTGACGGAGCTTCGAGGACGTGATGGTCTTCTGCTGGCCGTCGAGGTACTTCGCCAGGTTGGCGTCGAAGCCGCTGGTCACGAGCGGCTTCACCACTGCCGGCAGCAGGGTGAACTCCCGGTAGTCGACCCCGAGCACCTGCGAGGACGCGTACGCGGCGGCGTCCGCGCCCGCGCCGGATGCGCTCCTGCAGTCGGTGGGCACGTCCTTCGCCGCCACGGTCTGCGTCTTGCCGGCCGACGGTGTGCCCGAGCCGGTCGCGGGCGAGCTCTTGCCGCAGCCGGCTAGGAGCGCGATCGCAACGGCGCCGCCCACGACGGCTCCGGCGCCCCGAAGACGTCCGGGGTGTCGGTGCTCACCCGCAGCGGGAACGCGGCCGGCCGCTTCTCCAGGAATGCCTGCACCCCTTCGTACGCGTCGCCGGCGCTGCCCGTGGCGAACATGGCCATCGAGTCGAGGACGTGCGCCTCGACGGGTGAGTCGGCGCCGAGCATCCGCCAGAGCATCCGACGGGCCAGCGCCACCGAGACCCCGCTGGTGTTCTGGGTGATCTCGGCGGCGAGAGCGTACGCGGCCGGGAGCAGGTCTGCCGGCTCGTGCACGCTTCGGGCGAGCCCGCCCTCGAGCGCCTCGGCGGCGTCGAACACGCGGCCCGTCATGACCCACTCCATCGCCCGGCTGATGCCGACCAGCCGCGGCAGGAACCAGCTCGAGGCCGCCTCGGGCACGATGCCGCGGCGGGCGAAGACGAACCCCATCCGCGCCGACGTCGACAGCAGCCGGACGTCCATCGGCAGCGTCATCGTCGCGCCGACGCCGACCGCCGGGCCGTTGATGGCGCCGATGACCGGCTTGGTGCTCGCGAAGATCCGGAGCGAGACCCGGCCGCCGTAGTCGCGCGGCGCCTCGGTCGCACCGCCCTGGTCGAAGGTGCCGCCAGCGGCGTCGGCGCTGTCACCGGTGCCCGCGAGGTCGGCGCCGGCGCAGAACCCGCGGCCGGCGCCGGTCACGACGACCGCGCGCACCTCGTCGTCGGCGTCGGTGGCGTCGAAGGCCGCGATGATCTCGTCGGCCATCGGGTGGGTGAACGCGTTCAGCCGGTCCGGCCGGTTGAGCGTGATGGTCGCGACGTGGTCCGCGACGGCGTAGTCGATGAGCTCGGGCATGGCAGGCATCCTGGCAGTGCCTCAGGCGGCGGTGCCCGCCAGCGCGTCGCGGGCGAGGTCGGTGCTGTCGACGAGCTGGTCGCACCCGGCCACCAGCACCCGCCGTCGCGCGTCCTCGGCCGCGTCGAGGCCGTGGGTCGGCGCGAGGGTGTCGCGCAACCGGTCGTGAGCCGCCCGCAGGTCCGGCAGCGGGCCGGGCGCGGCCGCGGTAGTCGCGGCCCGGGCGAGCGTCGAGATCGCCGCGACCAGCTCGCGCCGGAACGGTCGCAGCGCGGGCAGCGGCGGCCCGGTGCCCTCCAGCGCCGCCAGCTCGTGGCTTGCCCGCACCATCCGCCCGGCGGCGCCGACGACGGCGCGGGCGCGGGCGGGGTCTCCCCGCCGCGACGCCGGCTCGGCGTCGACGCGCTGCAGCACGGTCTCGGCGTTGCTCCGGGCCAGCCGCGCCCGGCCGCGGAGCCGCTGCACCTCGTCCTGGGCCGACGGCAGCCGGTCGGCGGATGCGGCGTCGCCGGCTCCCGCGAGCAGGTCGAGCACGGCTCCGGCGTACGCGGCCTGCGCGTCCAGCAGCGTCGCGACCACCGGTCCCAGCTGCCGCCCCGACCAGGCCGGGTACGCCAGGAACGCGACGAACGCGATCGCCCCGCCGATGCCGGTCTCGACCAGCCTGTCGACGGCGATGGTCAGCGGCTGCGGGTCGACCGCCCCGATCAGCAGCACCACGAAGGCGGCGTTGAAGACCGCGTACAGGCCGTAGTTGTAGGAGAGCGTCCCCAGCGAGGCGTACGCCAGCAGTGCCACCACCGCGACGAGGACCCAGCGGGTCGGGTGCAGGCCGTCGGCGACGAGCGAGGCGAGCGAGACGCCGACCGCCGTCCCGGCGACCCGGGCGATGCCGCGGCTGGTGGTGGTCGCGAAGTCGGGCTTGAGGACGATCACGATGGTGAGCGGGATCCAGTAGCCGCGGCGGTCGCTCAGCGTCCGGGCGAGCAGCTCCGCGAGCGGCAGCGCGACCGCCAGCCGGGCTGCGTGCCGGAAGGTCACCGAGCTCGGGTCGAGGTTCGAGCGCAGCACCCGGATCGCCGAGCGGAGCTCGTCCGGTGGGGTGGGCCGGCCGCGGCTGTGCCGCCGGTCTCGCGGCACTGTGATCCGGGCGACCGCGCGCAGCTGCCCCGCGATCGCTGCCATCTGTGCCCGGGCCGCCCACCAGGCCGCATAGACGTCGAGGTCGGCGAGCGGCCGGTCGGCCGGGACCGGGGGGTCGGCGGCGGTGGCCGCGCCGCCCTCGGTCATCACCGCGGCGAGGTCGATCAGCGCGGCTCGGCTCGCCGTGCGGAAGGCGTCGACCTCGGCGACCAGGCCGTCCTCGCCCGCCGCCTCGAGCCGGCTGCGGGCGGTGGTCAGGGCGACGAGGTCGAGCCTGATCCGGGCCGCCTCGCCGAGCAGCTGCCGGAAGACCTCGCGGGCGGTGGAGCCCGGGCCGGCCCAGGAGCGCTCGACCACCGCCCGCGCCTCGCCGATGGCCTCGCCG
The DNA here is from genome assembly GCA_903970495.1 of Candidatus Melainabacteria bacterium. Classification (GTDB taxonomy): domain Bacteria; phylum Actinomycetota; class Actinomycetes; order Mycobacteriales; family CAJCIY01; genus CAJCIY01. The sequence goes on from CAJCIY010000213.1 coordinate 6,921, forward strand.
GCAGGCAGCGTGGACCCCGGTACGTCGGGGGCGAGCGCCGCGGTGGCGAGGGCCGTGTACGCGGCCGCGGTGGCCCGCCGCTCGGCGCGGAACCGGCCTCGGCCCCGGACGGTCGAGACCAGCACCACCTGCACCAGGCCGCCGGCGGCGACGAGCAGCCCCTGGTCCGCCGCTGCGCCGGCCGCGAGCGGGAACCGGCCGAAGACGACGTACGCGACGACGGCCTGGGTCGCGACCACCGCCGGCAGCTGCCCGAGCGCCACCACCATCCCGGCCGCGAAGCCCCAGCCGGCGAGCAGGAGGACGGTCAGCCAGGTGGCCGTGTGGGCCGAGAGCGACCCGGCGAAGGTCGACAGGCCGGTCACCGCCGCGGTCAGCAGCAGCATGATCACCGGCGCCTTGAAGCGGGCGATCAGGCTGGCCACGCCCACCACGAGCGCGCCGACCGCGAGCGTGACGCCGGCGGCGAGGTGCCCGGTCGCGACGCCGAACGACAGGCCGGCCGCGATCCCGGCCGTGGGTCGCAACGCCAGCACCGGGACGAAGCCGGTGCGCTGCCGGGCCGACGCCTGGCGCAGCACGGCGGTCGCGGCGGTCACGCGGCAATCCTCGCCCGGCGTGAGCAGCGGCCGCGACCGGCCGCGCGGCCGCAGGTCGGCGGGTACAATTGTGTGGTCGGCTTGGCCGGCAGGACGCCGTCAGGCCATCCCGCTGTCCAGACCGGCGAGCGAGCCGCCACCGTGAGTGTCGCAGCCGCGCCGACCCACGCCTCCGAGAGGGTCGCCGGCTCCACCATCCGCCCGCCCCGCCGTCATCCCGTACGCACTGCCCGCTCCGAGAGGTGCACCACCCATGGCCACGACCGCTCTCCCCAAGGACCTCCAGATCGACGAGGTCCAGGACCTCATCGCCAAGGGCAAGGAGGCCGGCTTCCTCACGACGGACGACATCGCCGGCTCGCTCGCGACCACGGCGCTGGCCCCGGAGCAGATGGAGGCCGTGCTCGGCGCCGTCAACGACGAGGGCATCGAGGTCGTCGACACCTCCAAGGACGCCGAGGACGACTTCGCCTCCGACGCGCTCGCCAAGAAGGAGGACGAGCTCGCCGCCCGCTCCGCCGGCACCGGCGACCCCGTCAAGATGTACCTCAAGTCGATCGGCCGGGTGCCGCTGCTGACCGCGATCGAGGAGGTCGACCTCTCCAAGAAGGTCGAGGCCGGCCTGTTCGCCGCCGAGAAGCTCACGACCGAGAAGCGCGTCTCGCCGACGCTGCGCCGCGACCTCGAGCAGATCATCCGCGAGGGCTCGGCCGCCAAGGACAAGCTCGTCGAGGCCAACCTGCGGCTCGTCGTCTCCATCGCCAAGCGCTACGTCGGGCGCGGCATGCTCTTCCTGGACGTCATCCAGGAGGGCAACCTGGGCCTGATCCGCGCCGTCGAGAAGTTCGACTACACCAAGGGCTACAAGTTCTCCACGTACGCGACGTGGTGGATCCGCCAGGCCATCACCCGCGCGATCGCCGACCAGGCCCGCACCATCCGCATCCCGGTGCACATGGTCGAGACGATCAACAAGGTCGTCCGCGTCCAGCGCCAGCTGCTCCAGGACCTGGGCCGCGAGCCCACGATGGAGGAGATCGGCAAGGAGGTCGACCTGCCGCCGGAGAAGGTCGAGGAGGTCCTCAAGATCGCACAGGACCCGGTGTCGCTCGAGACGCCGATCGGCGAGGAGGGCGACAGCCACCTCGGCGACTTCATCGAGGACTCCGACGCCGTCGTCCCCGTCGACGCGGCGAGCTTCATCATGATGCAGGAGCAGCTCGAGTCGGTGCTGCACTCGCTGACCGACCGCGAGAAGAAGGTCGTCCAGCTCCGGTTCGGCCTCACCGACGGCCATCCCCGCACTCTCGAAGAGGTCGGCCGCGAGTTCGGCGTCACCCGCGAGCGGATCCGCCAGATCGAGTCCAAGACGCTGTCCAAGCTGCGCCACCCGAGCCGTTCGCAGAAGCTCCGCGACTACCTCGAGTAGACCGGAACAGGTCTTCTCGCCTTCGGGCTGCGTACGCGGCGGCGGCTGACTACCCTCGGTCGACTCCCGCCGCCCGGGCGGGACGCTGCGGAAGGCGCCCGTGACCACGCCGGACTTCAACAAGCCCACCACGCCGCCGCCGACCGGCGCGACGCCGCCCCCGCCGGGCTACGCCCCACCCCCGGCGCCCGGCGCGTACCCACCGCCGGCCTACGGGCAGCCACCCGCCGGATTCCCGCCGATCGGCGGCCCGCAGCCCGGGTGGGGGCCACCGCCGGGGACCGGTACGGCTGGCGGCGTCTCGCCGCTCCTCGGCATCCTCGGGGCGCTGGGCGTCGCGGTGGTCGGCGCGATCGTGTGGGCGCTGATCCTGACGTACGCCCACTCGACGTTCTCCCTGATCGCCGTGATCATCGGCAGCCTGGTCGGCGCGCAGCTGAGCAACGCGCTGGGCCGGAACGCGGTGTCCGGGGTGATCGCGGCCGTCCTGACCGTCGTCGCATGCCTGGCCGGCGAGGTCGCGGGCGTGTGGGCCTACGGCGTGCACAAGGTCGGGCTGCCGTTCGCGGAGGTACGGCAGCTGGCGCCGGTGGGCAGCGTCCTCCACCACCTGGGCGGCTTCGTCGTCCTCTTCCTCGTGATCGGAGCGGTGATCGCGTTCCTGGCCGGCACCGGCCGCCGGAACACCTTCAACGGTGGTCGGCGCCGGCGGCGTACCTTCTAGAAGGCCCTGTGCCGTAGGGGGTTCGGAGTCATCGGCAGCTCCTCTCAGCATCCGTTCACCCATCCGCCACTTCATGAGCCCTCTTCCTGAACCGAAATGACTAGTAGCTCGGGGCAACACCAGCCACAGGGAGGACGACATGACACGCAACTCGGACACACGCATCCCGGCCCAGCCTTCTCGGGACGATGCGGACAAGCAGGGCATGGACCTGCTGGCTGCCCACGTCCCGCTGACGCTGCTGATCGACCTGGCGGGCAACGAGGTGCCGGGCTCCCGCGACATCCTGCTCGACGAACGCCCCAGCGCCGACGACCTCGCCTGGATCGGGGCCTGAAGCACGGCGCGTCGCTCCACCGAACAGCGCCCCCGGCGCGTCACGATCGGCACGACCGATCGGACGTCGGGGGCGTTGTCGTTCCCGTCGTCCCAGGACGAAGGAGTCGAGCATGGCCCCAGGGCCAGCCCGAGCCGGCCCCGGTGGGACCGGACCCCCGGGCGGTCGACGCAAGGGCCCAGGACCGTGGGTGCTGTGGGCAGGAGCCCTGGTACTCGCGATCGTCTTGCCCTTCGTGATCACGCACGCGACACGCAAGCACTCGAACACCGCCGGCGGCAGTACGCCTGTCGCGGCGACGACCTCCAGCTCACACACGACGACACCGACGCCCAGCACCTCGGCGCCGACGAGCACGACCCGCAGCGCGACACCGACGAGAGCACCGGCCAGCCCGACCGCGCCGAAGAGCACGAGCGCCACCCCGACGACGACACCGACGCCGACCAGCAGCTCCACGCCGGCGCCGACGAGCACCACGCGCACCACGAGCACGGCCCCGACACCGACCGCGAGCTCTCCGCCCGCGTCGACGAGCTCGGGTGGATCGACGAACACCTCGCCGACGTCTGGCGGGACGCGAGCCGCGACCACCTACACGGTCAAGGCAGGCGACACGATGTGGTCGATCGCGCAGGCCCGCATCGGGCCCGGCGCGACGGGCACGCAGATCGTGGCCCTGTGGCCGACGTACTACGCCCAGAACAAGGCGGTGATCGGGAGCGACCCGAACCTGCTGAGACCGGGCGAGGTCCTGCACCTGTCGGGATAGTCCGACACCCGCGCGGCCCGCGACACCGAACGGCCGGCTCCCTTCAGGGAGCCGGCCGTTCGTGCGTCCTACCGGTCGGCGGCGACGACCTCGTCGCGGCTGATCCCGAGCAGGAACAACACCGCGTCCAGGTACGGGACGGACAAGCGCGCGTCCGCCGCCGCGGCCACCGCGGGGGCCGCGTTGAAGGCGATGCCGAGCCCGGCGCGGGCGAGCATCTCCAGGTCGTTCGCCCCATCGCCGACGGCGACCGTCTGCTCCAGCGGGATCCCCGCCTCGGCGGCGAAGCGGGTCAGCGCCGCGGCCTTGCCGGCGCGGTCGACGACCGGTCCGACCAGCTGGCCGGTCAGCACGCCGCCCTCGACCTCCAGCACGTTGGCTGCCGCGAAGTCGAGCCCGAGCTCCGCGGCGAGCGGCTCGACCACCTGCGTGAACCCGCCCGAGACGACGCCGACGGTGTAGCCGAGCCGCTGCACGGTGCGGACCAGCGTGCGGGCCCCTGGCGTGAGCCGCAGCGCGGCGCGTACGTCGGCGAGCGCGGACTCGGGGACGCCGGCGAGCTGGGAGACGCGTTCGCGGAGCGAGGCCTCGAAGTCCAGCTCGCCGGCCATCGCCCGCCGCGTGATCGCCGCGACCCGCTCGCCCGCCCCCGCGTACGCGGCCAGCATCTCGATGACCTCGCCCTGCACGAGCGTGGAGTCGACGTCCATCACGAGCAGCCGCTTCGCCCGGCGCAGCAGCGAGGCGGGCGAGACCGCGACGTCGACGCCGTCCACCCCTGCCAGGCCGCGGCGCAGCGCGTCGGTCTCCCCGCCGGCGACGAGCAGCTCGTACGCGGCGACCGGCCACGCCGCCAGCCGGCCGATCCGCTCGATGTTGGCGCCGCAGGCCGCCACCGCGGTCGCGACCCGGCCGAACGCGTCGGGCGTCACGGGCGCCCCCAGCAGCGTCACGTGGTGCCGGGCGGGCGGGTCGGGAGCGCCCGGTTCCCCGGGCAGCGGCTCGGTGCCGGCGGGGCGCAGCTCGACGTCCAGCCCCTCGATCACCGGCGGGACCAGCGCGGCCGGCGAGGCGACCAGCAGGCTCAGCACCAGCCGGCCGTCGACGACGACCTGCTCGGCGTCGAGCAGGGCGACGCCGGGGCCGGCGAGCGCGGCGAGCAGGTCGGCGGTCACCCCGGGCCGGTCCCGGCCGGTCACGGTGACCAGCTGCCGGATCCCCTTCGGCGTGGTCGCGAGCGGCGGGGGCGGGAGCTCGTGCTCGAGCATCAGCGCACGCCGGTCTGCCGGGCGCGCGCGGCGCGCAGCGCGCGGGCGGCCTCCGCCGCCGGGTCGGGGTCGAGCGGCGGAAGCGTCCCCACGACGCTCGCCAGCAGCAGGTCGGCCAGCGCGGGGTTCTGCGCCAGCACCGGCCCGTGCAGGTACGTCGCGATGACGCGGCCGGCGCCGACCTCGGCGATCGCCCCGTCGACGTCCGGCTGCGCCTCGTGACCGTTGCCCAACCCGCTCCGCACCCGCCCCAACGGCCGCACGCCGGGGCCGAGCAGGGTGCGGCCGGTGTGGTTCTCGTAGCCGTAGAGCAGCGGCAGACCCAGCGTGGCGTCGGGCTCGACGACGAGGTCGCCGACCGCCCGCGGCGCGCCGGGCACCGTCTCGAGGTCGACCAGGCCCGAGCCCTCGACGCGGCGGCCGTCCGTACCCGGGAAATGGCTGCCGAGGACCTGCAGGCCGGCGCAGACCGCCAGCACGGTGGCGCCCTGCTCGACCGCCCGGCGCAGCCCGGGGCTGTCGCGGGTGCCAGCGGCGGCCAGCGACTGCGGGTCGTCCTCGCCACCGCCGTAGAGGTACAGGTCGAAGCCGCTCGGCACGGGCTGGCCCGCGGTCACCTCGACCACCTCGGCGTGCAGGCCGCGCCAGGCCGCCCGTCGCGCGAGGACCAGCGCGTTGCCGCCGTCGCCGTAGGTGCCGAGCAGCTCGGGATAGACCAGCGCGATGCGGATCGAGGACGTCACACCAGCTCCCGGAAGGCGGTGTACGTCGCGAGCAGGTCCAGCTCGGCGCCGGCCGGCGCGGCCGCCTCGGCCGCGGCCCCGGGCGTCGGGTGACGGACCGCCTCGACCCCCGCGTACGCGAGCCGGACGACGACGTCCTCGGCGCGCTCGCCGCTCACGTGGACGGTGCGGCCGGCCAGCCGCTCGAGCGGGACGTCCCAGAGCCAGGACGGGTCGCGACCGTCGGCGACCCGGCTGTGGAAGTGGATCACCACCGGCCGCGGTGGCGACTCCTCGAGCAGGGCGAGCATCTCCAGCCAGCCGGCCGGGTTCTTGGCCAGCAGCAGACGCGCCCGCCGCCCGGCCAGCGGGACCGTGGCGTACCGGCCGCCGACGTCGGCGACGCCCGCCATGGCGGCCAGCGCGGGTGCGGTCGCGACGCCGAAGCCGTGCCGTGCCGCGGCCAGCGCCATCGCCGCGTTGCCGGCGTTCACCGCCCCGGGCAGCGCGAGGGTCAGCGGGACGCGCCCCTCGGGCGTGAGCAGGGCGCCGGCGCCCAGGGCCGCGTACGCGGGGGTGGGGCGGGCCAGGTCGCAGCCGGTGCAGGTCCAGGTACCGGCCTCGTCCCGGAGCAGCAGCTGCGCGCAGCGCGGGCAGACGGTCGCGTCGGCGGTCCACCGCTGGCCCGCGCCGACCCAGACCTGCCGGGCGAAGCCGAGCGCCGCCCAGACCACGAGCGGGTCGTCGGCGTTCGCGACGGCGACGGTGTCGGGGAGCTCGGCGCCGAGCGCCCGC
>CAJCIY010000214.1 GCA_903970495.1 Candidatus Melainabacteria bacterium
CTCGGGATCCGGCTCCTCGTCCCAGCCTCGGCGGCGGGAGAGGGCTGTGACGGAACACCTCATGGGGCCGGCGGTCTTCGAGATCCATCCGGTGCTGGGGTCCCGCCAGCTGTCCGTCACAGGTGAGCTCGACGTCGCCTCCCGCGACCGGCTCTCGGAGGCCGTCGAGGCGTTCCTGCGTACGAGCCCCGGGGATCTCGCCCTCGACCTGAGCGGGGTCACGTTCCTGGACGCCGCGGGTCTCGGCCGCCTCGTCGTCCTCCGTCAGGCGCAGCTGTCCGCCGGGCACGAGCTCGGCCTCGTCGGCAGCAGCGCCACGGTCGTCCGGCTGTTCGCGCTCACGGGGCTCCAACACCTTCTGGCCGACGCGACGAGGGGCACGTATGCGGGGACGGCTCCATGAGCCCCGCCCGCTCCGGGCCCCGCAGGTCGATCTCGACGAAAGACCTGCTGCAGGCGATCGTCACCCGGGGCCGGCACTGGACGGCGGTCTTCGCAGACGAGCAGATCGTCTCGGTCAACGAGGCCCTGGACCGCGAGCTGCTCAACGGCAACCTCATCGACGCCTGCACCCTGAGCGAACGAGGTCGACGGACCCTCGCGCAGCTGCTGGACCGGAGCTCCGGCGACGGGGGAGCGGAGCCCGGCGACTAGCAGGTGTGCCTGACGCGTACGGCGTCGATCTGGTCCCGCACGCGTTCGACGCCGACGTGGGCGACGAGGGTCTGCCCGCAGTGCCGGCAGTCGATCCGCCAGCAGAGGAAGTGGGTGGTGTCGACGCAGCTGCGGTTGGGTGCCAACCGCACGTCAAGCGCGCCCACCTTGTCCAGGACGAGGCGTTCGGTCTCCGTCGACAGGCACTCGCCGTCCAGGCTCATGTTCGCCACCCAGTGCTCGCGGAGGAGCAGCACGGGAAGCATGGGTCCGGACCTTCCGTGTGCGTGCGTTCGCAGACCACCCTGCCACAGCAGGCGCCGCGCGGGGAGGACGTCAGCGCGGTCAGGAGCGCCGGCGCTTCTCGGTGTGGTCGAGCACGGTCTGCGCCGACAGCTCCCGGGTCGTCACGGCACGGGCGAGGTCGCTGAACCGCAGGTTGTTGTCCCGGGCGTAGCGGCGCAGCACGTGGTAGGCCTCGACCATGTCGAGGTCGCCGCGCTGGGCGACGATGCCCTTGGCCTGCTCGACCACGATGCGGCTGTTGAGCGCCCCCTGCAGCTGCGCCACGACCGCGGCGCGGTCGTCGAGCACGGTCTGCTGCACCAGCGCGGCGCTCGCGACGTCGGCGAGGGCCTGACCGAGGGTGAGGTCGTAGTCGTTCAGCGACCCGACCGTCGAGCCGAACAGCCCGAGGGTGCCGAGTGTCCGGTCGATCAGCCGCATCGGCAGCGCGTGCACGCTGACGAACCCGCCGGCGAGCGCACTCTCGGTGAACACTGGCCACCGCTCCGCCTCGGCCGCGAGGTCCGGCACGGACACCGCCGCGCCGGTCCGGAAGCACTCGATGCACGGCCCCTGCCGGGCCTGCAGCTGGTAGAGCTCGAGGATGCGGGTGTCCGGGGACGAGGCGGCGAGCACGTGCAGCTCGCCCAGCCCGTCGGCTAGCAGCAGGCCCGCCGACCCGACGTCGAGCAGCCGGGCGCAGTCGGCGGTCAGGGTGTCGAGCAGGTCGACCACGTCGTAGCCGCGGGCCAACCGGCTCGCCAGCCCCACGAAGGTCGCGATGACGTCGTCGATGTCCCCGGCCATGCTCAGACCTCGTCCTCGGTACGGCGGTCATTGGTGGCGATACGGAGCCGGCGCTCCACCAGCGCCCAGGCCACCTCGCTGGCGGTCATGCCGTGGCCGTAGGCGTACCCGCGGATGCGGACCAGCGCCTCGGGTGCGGTGACCTCCGCCGCCTCCATGATCATGCCGGTGGCCTGGTAGACCTCGACACGCTCCAGGGACGCGAGCTCGTCCCAGGCGGCACCCTCGTCGCCGACGGCCGCCCAGTCGACGTCGGCTCCCATGAGGTCGAGCAGCGGCAGGGCGGCGAGCTCGGCCGCGATCAGCGCCCCGGCCAGGACGTCCTCGGGCAGCGCTCCGGTCTCGGTCCGGTACAGGTCGAGCGCGCCCACGTGCTCGCTCACGATCCGGACCGGGAGGGCGAACACGCCGCGGATGCCGCTCTCCAGCAGCGACTCGCGGAAGGCGGGCCACCGCGTCTCGGCCGGGTCGGCGAGGTCGGCCACGAGCACCGGAGACCGCGTCGCCACCGAGTCGAGGCACGGCCCCTCGCCGTAGGTGAACTGCAGCTCGTCCAGGCGCCGGCTCATCGCGTTGCTCGAGCCGAAGGTCCCCCGCGTCATGCCGCCGCTCATCAGCGAGATCGACGCGCCGTCGACGCCGAGCAGCTCGACGCACGTGACGCACAGCTGGTCCGCCGAGGCGAGCGCACCGGTGGACCCCGACAGCCGCATCGAGCCGGGCGCGCAGGTGCTGCGGGTCGAGCACGGCGCTCCTCGGGCAGATGGCGTACGCGCCATCATGCAGCACGGCGTCGTTGCACGCCCATCTCGGTGTCCGGCAAATCCTTACCGGTCCGGTAGGAATAGCGGCGTAGGTGCCGGACTTTCGCCCGGTGAGACGCGCCCCCGACGAGGAGGTCATCGAGTCCGTCATGCCCCTGCACCTGGCCCTCGCCCTCCACGACACCGGCTGGCACCCGGCCTCGTGGCGCGCCGCCCGCGCCCGGCCCACCGAGCTGCTCACGGCCCGCTACTGGGCCGACCTCGTAGGCGAGGCCGAGCGCGGTCTGCTCGACTTCGTGACCTTCGAGGACACGCTCGGGCTGCAGTCCGCTCATCACCTCGACGGCGACGCGGCCACCGACCAGGTACGCGGCCACCTCGACTCCGTGCTGGTCGCGAACGCGGTCGCCCCGACGACCCGGCACATCGGGCTCGTCCCGACGGTTGTCGTCCGGCACACCGAGCCGTTCCACACCTCGAAGGCGATCGCCACCCTCGACTTCGCGAGCACCGGCCGCGCAGGTGTCCGCGTCCGCGTCGGGAGCCGCGTCGACGAGACCGCGCTCTTCGGCCGCCGTCCCGCGCCGGACCTCGCGCACGACCTCGACGCGGTGTTCGCGGAGGCTGCCGACTACGTCGAGGTCGTCCGCCGCCTGTGGGACAGCTGGGAGGACGACGCCGAGATCCGCGACGTCGCGACCGGCCGCTTCGTCGACGTCGAGAAGCTGCACTACATCGACTTCGAGGGCTCGTCCTTCTCGGTCAAGGGCCCGTCGATCACGCCCCGCCCGCCGCAGGGT
>CAJCIY010000215.1 GCA_903970495.1 Candidatus Melainabacteria bacterium
GCTGCTGCACGACCTGCCGGTGTCGACGGTGAAGATCGACCGGTCCTTCGTCGCGCCGATCCTCGTCGACCGCCGGTCGCGCGCGATGGTCCGCGCCGTGCTCGGCATGTGCGCCGACCTCGGTGTCGACACGGTCGCCGAGGGGGTCGAGGACGACGCACAGGCGGCGGCTCTGGTCGGCATGGGATGCACGCGGGCGCAGGGCTTCTTGTTCGGTCGCCCGGCGCCGCTGCCCTAGGCTCCAGGCGTGGCGCGAGGGTCGGACCGGGCGCACGCGTCGGTCGAGGTCATCCGTCCCGCCGCGCTGCTCTCGGAGCAGGCGGCCCGCGACATCCTGGCCGGCCTGGCCGCGGACGATGTCCGCGCCGCGGGGCACTGGTCGGCGAGGCCCGGTGTGTGGCAGCGGTTCGAGGCACCCTGGCCCGGCGGCGTCGCGCCTGCCGAGGCGCCCGGGCCGGGACACCTCGGGACGATCTCCTGCATCTACGACAGCCCGCGCCGGTTCACCGTCACGGTCTTCCGCGCCTCGGTGACCGCCCTCGGCGCCGAGCAGGGCTGGACGGTCCGGGCGCTGTGCGACGAGGCCTTCGGGCACGCCGGGCTGACCCTCGACTCCTGCCCGCGGGTGCCGATGCAGCCGGCGCCGCGACCCTTCACGGCCTGACGGTCAGGGGCCGGTCTCGTACCAGTCGCGGGTCAGCTCGAGCCAGAGCGCGGCGCCGCCCCAGCGGCCGAGCGACGCGTACCGCTCGCGGATCTCGGCATCGGTCATCGCCGCGCGGCCGAGGACCTGCGGCAGCTTGACCCGCACCCACGCGTCGATCGCGAGGCCGCGCGGCCGGCCGAGGATCCCGAGCAGACCCTCCGCCGCGTACGGGCCGAACCCGCGCAGCCGCAGGATCGCGGCGGTCAGCTCCTCGTCGGTGAGCGGTGAGCCGTACCAGGTCTCGACCGGCTCCTCGGTCGCGGCGAGAGCGACGAAGGACGCCGCGCGGTAGCCGGCGCGCACGACCTCGCGCAGGTGCGTCTCGCCCGCCGCGACGACGGCCTCGCGCGTCGGGAACGCCCGCTCGCCGGCAGGGCCTTCGGCGCCGAGGGTGTCGACGAGCTTCGTCAGCATCGCCCGGGTCAGCGACCACGAGCAGTTGGTCGTGGCGAGCATCCGCGCCAGGTCCTCCCAGACCGTGGGCGAGCGCAGCAGCCGGCCGCCGCCGTCGACCGCGACCCACGCCAGCGACGGGTTCGCGGTGAGCGCGGCGTACATCTCCGAGAGGTCGTCGTCGACGCAGAGCATGCGGCGCAGCTGGGCCCGCATCTCCCGACGGTCGGTCCGGGTCGCGGCCGCGCGGCCCCAGCTGATCGTGCCGCGGGCGTCGACGGTGACGGTCAGCGGGCCGGCGTCGGGCAGCGCGAGGGTGCGGTGGAAGAGCTGCCGCCGCGGGTCGTACGCGCTCGGTGGCAGGCCGCTCCAGCCGTGCGACCGCGCGACCCGGTCGAGGCTCCAGCCCGGCGGGGTCGCGCCGAGCGTCGCGCGGCCGGTGCGGGGCAGGTCGTGGCCGGGCGGCGGGACCCCGATCACCGCGGCCGCGAGGACGTCGGCCTCGGCCTCAGCCCCCATCGGCCAGCCGGTCGATCAGCCGGTCGATCTCGGCGGCGAGGTCCAGGTCCTGGACGGTGACGCCGCCGGCCGAGTGGGTCGAGCACGCGAAGGTGACCTCGCGCCAGCGGATGTCGATGTCGGGGTGGTGGTCGACCCGCTCGGCGTACGCGGCGACCGCGTCGACGAGCGCGACCGCCGCGGGGAAGCTCGCCGCCGTGACGGTCCTACGGATCCCGGTGGGGTCGCCGGACCAGCCGGCCAGATCCTGCAGGGCGGACGCCAGTGCGTCGGCGGTGAGCACGTCGGGCATGGTCGGCATCATGACCGTCGTCGTGGCCGCCGCCATCGTCCGCGCCGACCGGGTGCTGGTGTGCCGACGTGCCGGCGGCGTGCTCGCCGGGCGGTGGGAGTTCCCGGGCGGCAAGTGCGAGCCCGGCGAGGCCGAGGCCGACGCCCTGGTGCGCGAGTGCCGCGAGGAGCTCGGGCTCGCCGTCGAGGTCGGCGACCGGGTCGGTGCCGACACCGCCATCGCGCCGGGCGTGCTGCGCCTGTACGCCGCGACCGCGGCCGGCGACCCGGTGCTGCGCGTCCACGACGCCGCGGCGTGGTGCGACGCCGGTGACATCGGCGACCGGCCGTGGATCGAGGCAGACCTCGGGCTGGTCGAGGCGGTCAGGGCGCTGCTGGCGTAGCGGCGATCCGGCTCGCGAGCAGCTGCACCAGCGGGCCCCGGTCGAGCCCCATCGCGGTGTGCAGCAGCTGCGAGGCCTCACCGGCCCGGCCGTCGGCCAGCGCGGCGAGGCCCATCGTCGCGAGGACGGCGGCGCGGGCGACGCCCTCGGTCGCGCCGAGCGCCCAGGCCGCAGTCCGCCCCGCCTCGTCGTAGCGGCCCTGCAGCAGGCGTACGAGCGAGAGGGTGTGGGCGACCGCGGAGCGCTCGACGTCCTCGGCGTCCGGGTCGATCGCCGCCATCGCTGCCTCCGCGCGGCGGGCGGTGTCGGCGAGGTCACCGGCGCCGCCGAGCAGCATCGTCATCGCGCTCGCCTCGGCGCAGAGATGGTCGACCGACCACGGCTGCCTCGGGTCGCGCGGCGTCCGGCGGAGCACGGTCGCGGCGTCGGCGTACCGGCCGATGCGGATCAGCACCGCGGCCAGCCGGCGTTGCAGCGCGCCGACGTCCTCACGCTGCAGGCCCGCGAGGAAGGTCTGCGCCGCGGCCACGCCGCCGCCGTCGTAGGTCCGGAACAGCTGCTGCAGGTCAGGATCCGCGTCGCTGAGCACCTCGCCCCGCTGGCGCAGCAGCGCCAGGATGTGGCTGCCGTCGTTGGGGCCGCCGGTCGTGCTCGTGAACGACCCGGTGAGCGGGATCGCGTTCGACGCGAGCGCCAGCACGTTCGCCCAGGCGAGCTCCCGCGACCACAGCGCGTCGAGCCCCGCTCCGAGGGCGACCGCGATCAGGACCAGGTGCACGACCAGGCCGGCCGACGAGATCGCCAGCAGCTGCGACCGCCGGGCGCCCCGCGGCGGCACGTACGTCACGTGCGCCGCGACGATGATCGGCCGCAGGTCGAGCCAGCTGCCCGCCGGCGTCAGCCGCGGGCCGAAGCCGAGCCGCATGCCGGTCACCTGCGCGCCGACCGCCCAGCCGGCGACGGCGTGGCCGAGCTCGTGCAGCACGATCGAGACTATGAGGATCACGACGTAGGTGACGGCGGCCTGCGTCGGCGTGTGGGTCGCGTCGGCGAACCGCGAGCCGACGTACGCGGTGAAGCCGAGCAGCACCAGCGCGCGCAGCGCCTGCGCCTGTTCCGAGCCCACACCCACGACGCTAGCGAGCCCGCGGGCCGCGCGCGGCCGGAACCGCCCCGCGGGCCACGTACCATGGGGGCAATCCCGGAAGGAACTGGTGGCCCCCGCATGCCCGCAACAGAGCAGACGCGCAGTGACCTGCGCAACCTCGCGATCGTCGCGCACGTCGACCACGGCAAGACCACGCTGGTCGACGCGATGCTCTGGCAGTCGGGCGCGTTCACCTCGCATCAGGCCGACACCGGCGAGGTCAACGACCGCGTCATGGACTCGATGGATCTCGAGCGCGAGAAGGGCATCACGATCCTCGCGAAGAACACCTCGGTCCGGTACGGCGCGGGCGACGCCGCGGTGACGCTCAACATCATCGACACCCCGGGCCACGCCGACTTCGGCGGCGAGGTCGAGCGAGGGCTGTCGATGGTCGACGGCGTGCTGCTGCTCGTCGACGCCTCCGAGGGTCCGCTGCCGCAGACCCGCTTCGTGCTGCGCAAGGCGCTCGAGGCCAAGCTCCCCGTCGTCCTCGTGATCAACAAGGTCGACCGGCCGGACGCGCGCATCGCCGAGGTCGTCGACGAGACGTACGAGCTGTTCCTCGACCTCGACGCCGACGAGCACCAGATCGAGTTCCCGATCGTCTACTGCCAGGCCAAGGCGGGGAAGGCCTCGCTCGAGCGGCCCGCCGACGGCACCTCGCCGGATGCCACGGACCTGACGGCGCTGTTCCAGACGATCCTGACGTCGGTCCCGGCGCCGTCGTACGACCCCGAGATGCCCTTGCAGGCGCTCGTGACCAACCTCGACTCCTCGCCGTACCTGGGCCGGCTCGCGCTCTGCCGCATCGTCAACGGCTCGCTCGCGCGCGGCCAGTCGGTGATGTGGTGCAAGGCCGACGGCACGTCCGAGCGGGTCAAGATCAGCGAGCTGCTCATGACCGAGGCGCTCGAGCGGCAGCCCGCGGAGAAGGCCGGCCCCGGTGACATCGTCGCCATCGCCGGCATCCCGGAGATCACGATCGGCGAGACCCTCGCCGACCTCGACGACCCTCGGCCGCTGCCGGTCCCGACCATCGACGAGCCGTCGATCTCGATGACCCTCGGCGTGAACACCTCGCCGCTCGCCGGCCGGTCCGGCAAGAAGCTCACGGCGCGGCTGGTCAAGGCCCGGCTCGACGCCGAGCTGGTCGGCAACGTCTCGATCCGCGTGCTCGAGACCGAGCGGCCCGACACCTGGGAGGTGCAGGGCCGCGGCGAGCTGCAGCTCGCGATCCTCGTCGAGATCATGCGGCGCGAGGGCTTCGAGCTCACCGTCGGCAAGCCGCAGGTCGTGACCCGGCTCGTCGACGGCAAGGTCCACGAGCCGATGGAGCGGATGACCATCGACTCGCCGACCGAGTACCAGGGCGTGCTCATGCAGCTGATGGCGCTGCGCAAGGGCCGGCTCGAGGAGATGGTCGACCACGGGACCGGCTGGATCCGGATGGAGTACATCGTCCCGGCCCGCGGCCTGATCGGCTTCCGCACCGAGTTCCTCACCGAGACCCGCGGCACCGGCCTGCTGCACCACATCCACGAGGGGTACGCGCCGTGGCACGGCGAGCTGCGCACCCGGCCGTCCGGCTCGCTCATGGCCGACCGCTCCGGTCCGACCACCGGCTACGCGCTGGCGAACCTGCAGGACCGCGGCGTGCTGTTCGTCGGCCCCGGCACGGACGTCTACGAGGGCATGATCGTCGGTGAGAACTCCCGGGCCGACGACATGGACGTCAACCCGACCAAGGAGAAGAAGCTCACCAACATGCGGATGAGCTCCGGCGACGTGCTGGTGCCGCTCATCCCGCACAAGCAGCTCTCGCTCGAGCAGGCGCTGGAGTTCTGCCGTGAGGACGAGTGCGTCGAGGTCACGCCCGAGACGGTGCGCATCCGCAAGGTCGTGCTCGACGCGGGTGAGCGCGGCCGTACCCGCGCTCGTGCCTCCAAGGGCTGAGCCTCGTCCGGCCGGTCACGCGAGGTGGCGGCGGAGCCAGTCGATCTGCAGCAGCAGCAGGTTCTCGCGCTCGGTCGCGCCGCCGCCCATGTGGGTGGCGCCGGTCAGCGGCAGCACGTCGTGCGGCTTGCCGGCCGCGAGGAGCGCCGCCGAGAGCAGCAGCGTGTGCGCCGCGAAGACGTTGTCGTCGGCCAGGCCGTGGATCAGCAGCAGCGGGCGGGTCAGCTGCGCCGCCCGCGCGATGAGGTTCGACCGCCGGTAGCCCTCGCCGGCCGGGTCCAGCCCGAGGTAGCGCTCGGAGTACGCCGTGTCGTACAGCGCCTGGTCGGTCACCGGTGCCCCGGCGACGGCGCAGTGGAAGACGTCGGGTCGGTCGAGGACGGCGAGTGCCGCGAGCCAGCCGCCGAACGACCAGCCGCGGATGCCGACGCGCGTGAGGTCCAGGTCCGGCTCGTGCGCGGCGGCGAGGTGCAGCGCCGTGACCTGGTCGGCGAGTGTCACGGTGAAGTCGTCCTCGATGGCCTTCTCCCACGCGAGGCCGACGCCGCTGGTGCCGCGGCCGTCGGCGACCACCACGGCGAAGCCCTGGTCGGCGATCCACTGCGGCTCGAGCCACGCAGCCCTCGCGGCGAGGTTCTCCTGGTGGCCGCCGGGACCGCCGTACGGGTCGACCAGGACCGGCAGCTTCGTCCCGGGCACGTGGTCGGTCGGCAGCAGGACGGCGACGTGCATGCCGTCGCCGGCATAGGCATGCACCGCGGGGACGAACGGCGGCGTCGTGGCCTCCGACCACACCGACACCGTCTCGCCGCCGCGCCAGACCTCGGCAGCGGTCCCGAAGTGCTGCATCGACGCCGAGAGGCCGACCTGGGTGTTCCCGCCGGTGACCACGTCGTAGACGCCCGGCTCCTCGGTGAGCCGCTCGGTGCCGGTGCCGTCCCAGGCGTAGACGTACCGGCTCGTCGGGTCGCCTTCGTTGCCGACGAAGACGACGTCGCCGTCGGGGTCGAGGCCGCGGACCGCGAAGACGTGGACGTCGGCAGGTGTCACGACCTCGCCGTCGACCGCGAGCCGGCGGACGTCGGCCGCGGTGTCCTCGACGACGTGCAGCAGCCGGCCGCCCGGCAGCCAGCGGGGGGTGCCCGGCACGATGTCGAGCCAGGTCTCGGAGGTGTCCTCGCGGACCACCTCGCCGTCGGCCGTCATCACGACGAACCGCTTCTGGTCGCGGCTCGCGAGGTGGAGCAGCGCCGGGCCGTGCGCCGACCAGACCACGTCGACCAGGTACGGCAGCGCCTCGCGGTCCCACTCCACCGGGCGGGCGCCGGAGGCGTCGGCGAGCAGCAGCGTCACGATCGCGTTCGGTGTCCCCACCGACGGATAGCGCTGCGGCACGGGCGCTTTCGCCGGGTCCGAGGGGTCGGAGATCCACCAGGTCTGCACCGGCGACTCGTCGACCACCGCCGCGAGCACCGCGTCCGAGGACGGCGACCACCACCACCCGCGTACGCGGTCGAGCTCCTCGCCGGCGATGAAGTCCGGCAGTCCGCAGGTCGTGCCCTCGGGGCCGGCGACCGACCACAGCTCGGTGCCGTCGAGGTCGGCGACGACCAGCCTGCTCCCGGTGACGTAGCCCAGCTTCGTGCCGTCGGGGGAAGGACGCGGGTCGACGACGCCGGTCGGGGGGAGCAGCCACGCGGGACCGTCGACGTGCGCGAGACCGAGCGCGCCGCCGAGGGCGAAGGTCACGAGCGAGAGCGCGTCGTCCGTCGCGTACCGGGTGATGCCGCCGGCCCGCTCGCGGACGCGCTCGCGGCGGGCCGCCTCCTCGGGCGTGAGCTCCTCGGGCGCCGACAGCAGCGCGGGGTCGACGACCATCCGCTCGCCGTCGTCGTCGAGCACCCAGAGCTTCTGCACCGGATCGGTGCCGCTGCTGCTGCGCAGGAACAGCACCCGCCCGTCGCCGGCCGTGAACGACCGCGGTCGTCCGAGCGAGAAGCCCTGGGTCTCGGCGTACTGCCGGGGGAAGCTCGTCACGCTCCTATCCTGACCGAGTGTCTCCGGTGCCCGACCGACGCCTGCTGCTGGTCCACGCGCACCCCGACGACGAGACGATCGGCACGGGCGTGACCATGGCCCGGTACGCCGACGAGGGCGCCGCGGTCACCCTCGTGACCTGCACCCTCGGCGACGAGGGCGAGGTCCTCGTGCCGGCGCTGGCCCACCTCGCGGCCGACCGCGACGACGGCCTCGGGCAGCACCGGATCGGCGAGCTGGCCCAGGCGATGCGCGAGCTCGGGGTCACCGACCACCGGTTCCTGGGCGGTCCCGGGCGCTGGCGGGACAGCGGGATGATGGGCACCGCGCCGAACGACGACCCGCGCTCGTTCTGGCGCAGCGACGCGGCCGAGCGGACCGCGGCGCTGGTCGCCGTGGTGCGGGAGGTCCGGCCGCAGGTGATGGTCGGCTACGACGAGCACGGCGGGTACGGCCACCCCGACCACATCCGGGCGCACCAGGCGATGATGGACGCGTTCACCGCGGCCGCCGACGCGGCGTACCGGCCCGACCTGGGCGAGCCGTGGCCCGTCGGGAAGGTCTACTGGTCGGTGGTCCCGAGGTCGGTGCTCGCCGAGGGCATGGCGCAGCTGCGGGCCGCGGGCGGGCCGTTCGCGGCGTGGGAGTCGGTCGGGGACATCCCGTACGGCGTCCCGGACGAGCAGGTCACGACGCGCGTCGACGGGACCGCGTACCTCGACCGGAAGGTCGCGGCGATGCGCGCGCACGCCACGCAGATCGCGACCGACGGCCGGTTCTTCGCGCTCGCCGACGGCACCGGGCAGGTGGCGTTCGGTCGCGAGCACTACCGGCTCGTACGCGGCTCGCTCGGCGAGCGGGTCGACGGCTTCGAGCCGGACCTGTTCGCCGGGATCT
>CAJCIY010000216.1 GCA_903970495.1 Candidatus Melainabacteria bacterium
ACACCGACGTGTGGGTCTCGATGGGCCAGGAGTCCGAGGCGGCCGAGCGCCGGCTGCCGTTCGTGCCGTACACGCTGGACGAGGCCAAGGTCGCGCTCGCCGCACCCGACGCGCTGGTGATGCACTGCCTGCCCGCCCACCGCGGCGAGGAGATCACCGCCGGCGTCGTCGACGGGCCGCAGAGCGTGGTCTTCGACCAGGTCGAGAACCGCCTGCACGCGCAGGCCGCCCTGCTCGGCTGGCTGGTGACCGCGTGACCGACCTGCGCCGGCTGGCGCCGCACACCAAGGCCGCACGGCAGACCGCGATCGGCGAGATCGTCGGCGCCGACCCCGTACGCAGCCAGGCCGAGCTGGGGGAGCGGCTCGCCGCCCGCGGCATCCAGGTCACCCAGGCCACGCTCTCGCGCGACCTCGAGGAGCTGGGCGCCACCAAGGCGCACGGCCGCTACGTGCTGGGTGCCGAGCCCGGCCCGTGGCCCGCCGCCGACGCACCGGGCCGGCTCGCGCGACTCGCCGAGGAGCTCCTCGTCGGCGCGGAGCGCGCGGCGACGATGGTGGTCCTGCGCACCCCGCCGGGGGCGGCGCAGCTGCTCGCCAGCGCCGTCGACCGCGGCACCCTCGCGGGCGTCGTCGGCACCGTCGCCGGCGACGACACGGTGCTCGTCGTCTGCCGCGACGAGCGCGCCGCCCGCACCACCACGACCGAGCTGCTGGCCCTGGCCGAGGGCCAGCAGGAAGCCCAGCACCAGACCCCGACAGCAAAGGAATCCCGATGACATCCCGCGTGGTGCTCGCCTACTCCGGCGGCCTCGACACCTCCGTCGCGATCGGCTGGATCGCCGAGGAGACCGGGGCCGAGGTGATCGCGGTCGCCGCCGACGTCGGGCAGGGCGGCGAGGACCTCGAGGTCATCCGGCAGCGGGCGCTCGAGTGCGGTGCCGTCGAGTCGGTGGTCCTGGACGCCAAGGCCGAGTACGCCGAGGAGTACTGCGTGCCGGCGCTGCAGGCCAACGCGCTGTACATGGACGCCTACCCGTTGGTCTCCGCGCTGAGCCGACCGCTGATCGTCAAGCACCTGGCCCGCGTCGCCCTCGACCTGGGCGCCGACACCGTCGCCCACGGCTGCACCGGCAAGGGCAACGACCAGGTGCGGTTCGAGGTCGGCCTCGCCGCGCTCGCGCCCGACATCCGCGTGATCGCCCCCGTACGCGACTCCGGGATGACCCGCGACAAGGCGATCGCCTTCGCCGAGGACAAGGGCCTGCCGATCGACCAGAGCAAGCGGAGCCCGTACTCGATCGACCAGAACCTCTGGGGCCGCGCGGTCGAGACCGGGTTCCTCGAGGACCCGTGGAACGCACCGATCGAGGACCTGTACTCCTACACCTCCGACCCGGCCACGGCCGGTGCGCCGGACGAGCTGACGATCTCCTTCACCGCGGGCGTCCCGACCGCCGTCGACGGTGTGGCGATGGCCCCGCTCGCCCTCGTCGAGGAGCTGAACCGCCGGGCGGGCGCGCAGGGCGTCGGCCGGCTCGACATGGTGGAGGACCGGCTCATCGGCATCAAGAGCCGCGAGGTCTACGAGGCGCCGGCCGCCGTCGCCCTCATCGCCGCGCACCGCGAGCTGCAGGCCATGACCGCCGAGCGCGACCTCGCGCGCTTCACCCGAACCGTCCAGCAGCGGTGGACCGAGCTGGTCTACGACGGGCTGTGGTTCTCGCCGCTCAAGCGGGCCCTCGACACGTTCCTGCTCGAGGCCAACGCGACGGTAACCGGGGACATCCGGCTGCGGCTGTCCGCGGGTACGGCGGTGGTCACCGGCCGGCGCAGCCAGGCCTCGCTCTACGACTACGGCCTGGCCACGTACGACAGCGCCGACACCTTCGACCAGGGCCTGGCCAAGGGGTTCGTCGAGCTGTGGGGCCTGCCGTCGCGCATCGCCGCGCGGCGTGACGCCCGGCTGTCCTCGCGTGCCCACGGCTCCGAGCGGCTCGGGTGACCACCAGCCTCTGGGGCGGTCGGTTCACCGGCGGACCGGCCGACGCGCTCGCCGCGCTGTCGGTCTCGGTCCACTTCGACTGGCGGCTCGCGCCGCACGACCTGCGCGCGTCGCGGGCGCACGCCCGGGTGCTGCACCGCGCCGGCCTGCTCACCGACGACGAGCTCGGCCGGATGCTCGGCGGCCTCGACGACCTCGAGGCTGCCTGCGCCGCGGGCGAGTTCGTCCCGACGGCCGCCGACGAGGACGTCCACACCGCCCTCGAGCGCGGCCTGCTCGAGCTGCTCGGCCCGCTCGGCGGCAAGCTCCGTGCCGGCCGCAGCCGCAACGACCAGATCTCCACCGACCTGCGCCTGTTCCTGCGCGAGGAGAGCCGGGGGCTCGCCGCCGCCGTGCTCGACCTCGCCGGCGCGCTGGCCGACCAGGCCGAGCAGCACCTCGACACCCCGGCGCCCGGCATGACCCATCTCCAGCACGCCCAGCCGGTGCTGTTCGGGCACTGGCTGCTGGCGAGGGCGCAGCCGCTGCTCCGCGACGTCTCCCGGCTGCGCGACGCCGACGCCCGCGCCGACCTCTCACCGCTCGGCAGCGGTGCGCTCGCCGGCTCGAGCCTGCCGCTCGACCCCGAGGCGACCGCCAGGGAGCTCGGCTTCGCCGGCAGTGTCGCGAACTCGCTCGACGGCGTCTCCGACCGTGACTTCGTCGCCGAGTTCCTGTTCGCGGGCGCGCTGCTCGGCGTGCACCTCTCGCAGCTCGGGGAGGACGTCGTGGTCTGGAACAGCCGGGAGTTCGGCTGGGTCGAGCTGTCCGACGCGTACACGACCGGCAGCTCGCTCATGCCGCAGAAGAAGAACCCCGACGTCGCCGAGCTCGCCCGCGGCAAGGCCGGCCGG
Source organism: Candidatus Melainabacteria bacterium (assembly GCA_903970495.1). Taxonomy (GTDB): domain Bacteria; phylum Actinomycetota; class Actinomycetes; order Mycobacteriales; family CAJCIY01; genus CAJCIY01. Next base: position 2,898 of record CAJCIY010000216.1, read on the forward strand.
CTCATCGGCCACCTGACCGGCGTGCTGGCGATGCTCAAGGGCCTGCCGCTGTCGTACGACCGGGACCTGCAGGAGGACAAGGAGCCGGTCTTCGACGCTCTCGACACGCTCCTGACGGTGCTCCCCGCGATGACGGGGATGATCGCGACGATGTCCGTCCGCCGCGAGGTGCTCGCCGCCGCGGCGCCACAGGGCTTCGCGCTGGCCACCGACGTCGCCGAGCTGCTCGTACGCCGGGGGGTCGCGTTCCGCGAGGCGCACGAGGCGGTCGGTGCGCTCGTCGCGCACTGCAGTTCCGCCGGCTGCGAGCTGGGCGACCCGACCGACGCCGAGCTCGCGGTGCTCTCCCCGCACCTGACGCCGGAGATCCGGACCGTGCTCACCGTCGAGGGAGCCATCGCCGCGCGCGACACCCCCGGCGGTACGGCTCGGCCGCGCGTCGCGGCGCAGCTCGAGGCGTTCCGGACCGCCGCGGCGGAGCTGCGGGCCTGGGCCTGAGCCCCGGCCTCGTGGAGCCGCTGGACCTGACCGGGCCGGTCGACGAGGTCGCCCGCGCGCTGCTGGGCGCCACGGTCCGCCGGGCGGGGGTGACCGTACGGCTGGTCGAGGTCGAGGCGTACGCGGGGGAGAGCGACCCGGCAAGCCACGCCGGCCGCGGCCCCACGCCGCGCAACCGCCCCATGTACGGCCCGGCTGGTCGCTGGTACGTCTACCTGTCGTACGGGGTCCACTGGTGCGCCAACCTCGTCACCGGTCCCGAGGGTGAGGCCGCTGCGGTGCTGCTGCGGGGTGCGACCGTCGTCGAGGGCCTCGAGCTCGCGCGGGAGCGACGACCCGGCCGGCCCGACCCGCTGCTGGCCCGCGGTCCGGCAGCGGTCGCCGCGGTGCTGGGGCTGACCGGCGCCGACATCGGGGAGCCCGCGGTCGTCGTCGGCGGCCCGCCGGTGCCGGTCGTGGTCGGCCCGCGGGTCGGCGTGAGCCTCGCCGCCGACGTACCCGGGCGGTTCTGGGTCCCGGGCGAGCCCGGCGTGTCGGCATACCGACGTGCGTCCCCGCGCCGTCCCGCGGGAGGATCCCCGGCGTGACCCACGTCCTCGACGACCTGGTGTGGCGCGGCATCGTCGCCGTGAGCACCGACCTCGGCGCGCTCCGCGGCGCCATCGACGCCGGCCCCGTGACCTTCTACTGCGGCTTCGACCCGACGGCGCCCAGCCTCCATCACGGCCACCTCGTCCAGGTGCTCACCGTGCGCCGGCTGCAGGAGGCCGGACTGCACCCGATCGCGCTGGTGGGGGGCTCGACGGGTCTGATCGGAGACCCCCGGCCGAGCGCCGAGCGGTCGCTGAACTCCCGCGACGTCGTCGCCGGCTGGGTCGAGCGCATCCGGGACCAGATCGCGCCGTTCCTGGACCTCAGCGGCCCGCACGCGGCGACCATGGTCAACAACCTCGACTGGACCGCGCCGCTGTCGGCGATCGACCTGCTGCGGGAGGTCGGCAAGCACTTCTCGGTCAACCGCATGCTGGGCAAGGAGGCCATCAGCGCCCGGCTCAACAGCGAGGACGGCATCTCCTACGCCGAGTTCTCCTACCAGCTGCTGCAGGCGCTCGACTTCCGTGAGCTGCACCAGCGCTACGGCTGCTCCCTCCAGACCGGGGGCAGCGACCAGTGGGGCAACATCACCGCCGGCCTCGACCTGATCCGTCGGATGGACGGCGTCAGCGCCCACGGGCTCGGCACGCCGCTGCTGACCAAGGCCGACGGCACCAAGTTCGGCAAGTCCGAGGGTGGGGCGATCTGGCTCGACCCGCTGATGACCAGTCCGTACGCGTTCTTCCAGACCTGGCTCCAGACCGAGGACGCGATGGTCGGGTCCTACCTGCGGATCTTGTCGTTCCGCCCGCGCGAGGAGATCGAGGCCCTGGAGGCCTCGAGTCGGGAGCGCCCGCAGGCGCGGGAGGCGCAGCGGGCTCTCGCGCGGGAGCTCACCACCCTCGTCCACGGCAGCGCCGAGGCCGAGCAGGCCGAGGCGGCCGGGACGGCGCTCTTCGGCCGTGGCGACCTCGGTGCGCTCGGCGCGTCCACGCTGGCCGCCGCGCTGGGGGAGGCGCCGTCGACGACGGTCGGCCCCGGTGAGGACCCGACCTGGGTGCAGCTGCTCGTCGACACCGGGCTCGCCGAGAGCAGCTCCGTCGCCCGACGGACGGTGAAGGAGGGCGGCGCGTACGTCAACAACGTGCGCATCGAGGACGGTCTCGCCGTCCCGGCCGCCACGGACTGGCTCCACGGCCGGTTCCTCGTGCTCCGGCGGGGGCGACAGCACGTGGCGGGTGCCATCCGGGTGAC
>CAJCIY010000217.1 GCA_903970495.1 Candidatus Melainabacteria bacterium
CGTCCGCCTCGCCAGCCGCCTCCACAACGACGACCTCCGTCCGCTGACCACCACCGCCGAACTGCTCGAGACCGGCCGACTCAGCGTCGACCACGCCCGCGCCATCGCCCGGGCCACCGCCACACTCGACCCGGCAGCGCACGACCTCGCCGAACCGACCATCGCCGCAGCGGCGACCGAGCTCGGCGCCGACGCCGCCGCCCAGCTCGCAGCCGAGGTAGCCGAGCTCCACGCCGGCGGACACGACGATCCTGCCGCCGCCCGGCGCGAGGCCGCCCACGCCAACCGCCGACTGCACCTCTCCCGCTGCGGCGAGCACTACGCGCTCGACGGGCTGCTCACCCTCGAGGCCGGCGCTGCACTGCAAGCGGTCCTGGGCCCGCTGTCCGCGCCGCACCCCGCGGTGGGCGGGATCGTCGACGAGCGCACCGCCGCCCAGCGCCGCGCCGACGGCCTCGAGACCGCTGCCCAGCTGCTTCTGCGGAGCGACCGGCTCCCGACCTCCGGCGGCCGACGGCCGCAGCTGACCGTGCTCATCGACCTGAGACCCGGATCCACCGGGCTCGGACGAGGCCGGCTCCCGGGCGGCGGACGGCTCTCCACGGCCGCGACCGAGCGACTCGCCTGCGACGCCGAGATCGACTGGGTTGCTCTGACCACCAAAGTCGATAGCAGCGCGCGGGTCTTCACCGGGGTCGCTGCGGTGGGCGATGGGGACCCGGTCCGCCGGGCGCTCTCACACCTCCCGCCCGCCATCGGTGGCATCCCCAGCCAGGTTCTCGATGCCGGCCGTACTCAGCGGCTCGTCACCCCGGCGCAGGTTCGTGCGCTGCGGATCCGCGACCGCGGGTGCGTGTTCCCCGGCTGCGACCGGCCGCCGGACTGGTGCGATGCGCACCACCTCGTGCCGTGGTCCCAGGGCGGCTCGACCGACGTGCTCAATCTCGCCCTGCTCTGCCCTTGCCACCACACGTCGGTCCACGACGACGGCTGGTCGCTGTCCCGCGCCCCCGACGGGACCGTGACGGCCGACCCACCCGCGAGGATGATGCGGGCGTGAGCGAAGTGCAGATCGTCGTCGCCCACCAGGAACGAGCGACGCTGCGCGTCGGCGACACCTTTCTCAAGGTCGACGTCGATCAGGCTCGCCTGGACGTCGAAGTCCAGGCGCTGCGTGACGCTCCCGTACCGACCCCTCGGATCCTCTGGCACGAACCCCCGGTACTCGCTCTCGCCGCCCTGCCGGGACGTCCGCTCGGACGCCTCGGTGAGGCGTCGACCGCGTCGGCGGCCGCTTGGCGCGCCGCGGGCGCGACCGCTCGGATACTGCATGAGGCGCCGTTGCCCGCATGGGCCGTTCCCAGCAAAGGAGCGCGATCTGCACAGCTGGAGCAGGAGTGCCGGTGGATCGCCGCGAACCGGCTCGTTGCCCTCGATGTTCTCGAAGCCAACCGGGCTATCGCGCGGACCGTCCTTCGGCCGTTCGCCGATGTGTTCACCCACGGCGACCTGCAAGTCGCACACGTGTTCGTCGAACACGACGAGGTCACGGGTGTGCTCGACTGGTCGGACGCAGGTCCTGGCGATGCGCACTACGACCTTGCGTGCCTGACGATCGGTCACCATGAGCACCTCGCCGATGTCGTCGACGGATACGGATCGGAGGTCGACCTCGAGGTGATCCGCGGCTGGTGGTCGATGCGATGCTTGCTGGCGCTGCGCTGGCTCACCGAGCACGGCTTCGATCCTGCGGCGCCGGGCTGCGAGATCGACGTTCTGCGCTCGCAGGTCGCACGCTCTTAGAGCAGCGGACCGACGACGGCCTGCACCGCCTCGAGCAGACCATCCCGGACGAGCACGACCGCCGCCTCGATCTCCGGCGCGAGGTGCCGATCGGGGCCGGGGCCGGCCACGGTCCGGCGAAGTGCCGCGACAGCGGCCGCCGTCGCCGGGGCCGGCATCAGCGGCGCGCGCAGGTCGAGCGCTCGCGCTGCCGTCAGCAGCTCGACGGCCAGCACCCGGGTCAGCGCGTCGACCGACCGTCGCAGCTTGCGGGCCGCGGACCAGCCCATCGACACGTGGTCCTCCTGCATCGCCGAGGACGGGATCGAGTCGACCGAGGCGGGCGCCGCCAGTCGCTTCATGTCGGAGACGAGGGCCGCCTGCGTGTACTGCGCGATCATGTGGCCACTGTCCACGCCGGGGTCGTCGGCGAGGAACGGCGGCAACCCCGCCGACCGGGTCTGGTCAAGCATCCGGTCGGTCCGACGCTCGCTGATCGAGGCCACGTCGGCCGCGACGATGGCGAGGAAGTCGAGGACGTACGCCACGGGTGCGCCGTGGAAGTTGCCGTTGCTCTCGACGCGCCCGTCGAGGGTGACCACAGGGTTGTCGACGGCCGAGGCCAGCTCTCGCGACGCGACCAGCGCCGCGTGATCGACGGTGTCGCGAGCCCCGCCGTGCACCTGCGGCGAGCACCGCAGCGAGTACGCGTCCTGCACCCGCGTACAGGCCGCCGGGTCGCGGTGGCTGGCCATGATCTCCGAACCGTCGAGCAGGGTGCGGAGGTTGGCCGCCGACAGCGCCTGTCCCGCCTGCGGCCGCAGCGCCTGCAGGTCGGCGGCGAAGACCGCGTCCGTGGCGAGGAGGGCCTCCACGGTCATCGCTGCGGTGACGTCGGCAGCCTGCAGCAGCGCGGTCAGGTCGTGCACCGCGAGCAGCAGCATGCCGAGCATGCCGTCGGTGCCGTTGATGAGGGCCAGGCCCTCCTTCTCGGCGAGGACGAGCGGCGGGATGCCCGCCGCGTCCAGAGCAGTGAGCGCAGCGGTCCCGTCGGCGAGCGAGCCCTCGCCCATCGCGGCAAGGGCGACCGACGCGAGCGGCGCGAGGTCACCGGAGCAGCCGAGGGAGCCATGCTCCCGGACGTCGGGGGTGATCCCGGCCGAGAGCATCGCGGCGTACGTCTCGGCGACGACCGGCCGCGCGCCGGTGCGCCCGGTCGCCAGCGTCGAGAGCCGCAGCAGCATCAGGGCGCGGACGACCTCGGTCTCGACGGGGTCACCCGAGCCCGCCGCGTGCGAGCGCACGAGCGAGCGCTGCAGCTGCTGCCGTGCCTCGAGCGGGATGTGCTTGGTGGCGAGCGCGCCGAACCCGGTCGAGATGCCGTAGTGCGGCTCGACGTCGTCGGCGAGCGCCTCGACGACGGCCCGGCTGTCGGCCATCGCGGCAAGCGCAGCCGGGGCGAGGGCGACCCGTTCGCCGCCGCGCGCGACGCGGACGACCTCGTCCGGGGTGAGGGGGCCGACATCGACGAGCACGGTCATCCGGCCACCCTCCCATCCCGGCGACCGGACAGCACGACGCCGCCGCCCGGGGTGGGCGGCGGCGTCGTGGGCGAACCGACCTAGACGAACATCGTCTTCGTCGCCTGGTACGGACGCAGCGCGTCCGGACCCAGCTCACGGCCGATGCCGCTGGCCTTCACGCCGCCGAAGGGCGCGCCGGGGTCGACCATGTAGCGGTTGATGCCGATCGTGCCGGTACGGACGCGGCGCGCGACCGCCTTGCCGCGCTCGGGGTCGGCGGTCCACACGCTGCCGCCCAGGCCGTAGTCCGAGTCGTTGGCGATCCGGACCGCGTCGTCGACGTCGTCGTAGGGGATGACCGACAGCACCGGGCCGAAGATCTCCTCCTGCGCGATCGTCGAGTTGTTGTCGACGTCGGCGAAGATCGTCGGGGAGACGAACCAGCCCTTGTCCAGCTTCTCGGGGCGGCCGCCACCGGTGACGAGCCGTGCGCCCTCGCCCGAGCCCTTGGCGATGTAGCCCTCGACCCGCTCGCGGTGCGTACGCGAGGCCATCGGCCCGATCTGCGTCGTCGGGTCGAGCGCGTCGCCGACCGCGAGCGACGAGGCGAACGCGGACATCGTGTCGACGACGTCGGAGTACCGCGACCTCGGCGCGAGGATGCGGGTGCCGAGGTAGCAGGTCTGGCCGTTGTTGGCGAGCGTCGCGCCGAACAGGTCCTCACCGATCTTGGCGAGGTCCAGCTCGGCGTCGTCGAGGATGATCGCCGCCGACTTGCCGCCGAGCTCCAGGGTGACCGGCCGCAGCAGCCGCCCGCAGGTCTCGGCGATCTGCCGACCCGCCGCGGTCGAGCCGGTGAAGGCCACCTTGTCGATGTCGCGGTGCTGCACCAGGTATGCGCCGACCTCGCGCCCGGCGGGCACGATGTTGAGGACACCGGCTGGGATGTCCGAGGCCTCGACGGCCGCGGCGAACAGGAAGGCGTCGAGCACCGTCTCGGGCGAGGGCTTGAGGACGATCGTGCAGCCCGCGGCGAGTGCCGGGGCGTACTTGAAGGCCGCGAGCGCCTGCGGGTAGTTCCAGGGCGCGATGGCGCCGACGACGCCGATCGGCTCGCGCCGCACGATCGTCGTACCGCCGAGCAGGTGCGGGCGCTCGTCCTCGAAGCTCTCGGTCGCGAGCAGCCCGGCGTAGTAGCGCAGCAGGACCAGCGGGAAGCCGGCCTCGAGCGGCACGGACATCGCGATCGGCATGCCGTTCTGCATGCTCACCAGCTGCGCCATCTCCTGACCGCGCTTCTCGAGCTCGGTCGCGAGCGACTCCATCGCCGCGGCGCGGCGGGCGGGCTCCCAGTGCGACCAGCCCTGCGGGTCGTCGAACGCGCGCCGGGCCGCGGCCACGGCGGCGTCGATGTCGGCCTCCTGCCCGTCGGGCACCGAGCCGATGACCTCCTCCGTGCTGGCGGAGGTCACCTCGATCGTCGCACCGGAGCTGGGCTTGACCCACTCACCGCCGATGAACAGCCGGTCGTGGAACGTGTTGGACGTCAGTGTCGTCACGGAAGATCCCTTCGTCGGTGTGGTGCGGGTGTCGTCGCCTGGTGACGAGCGTCACACAGTCTGCGGATGCTGCCTAGTGCGACCTGCGTCAGGCCTGCCAGTCGCGGACGAGATCGGTGTCGACGCCGATCGTCCCGACCACCCGCGCGCCGCCGGGAGCACCGATCGGCGCGTCACGGCCGGGGAGCACGTCGACGAAGAACCGGCGGTCGTCCTCGACGAACGCCTCCATGCCGGCCTCGACGTCGCGGTCCTGGGTGATCGCCTCGACCGGGCACACCGGCTCGCAGGCACCGCAGTCGATGCACTCCTTCGGGTTCACGTAGCTCTTGCGCTCGCCCTCGTAGATGCAGTCGACCGGGCACTCGTCCATGCACGACTTGTCGTTCACGTCGATGCAGGCACCGGAGATGACGTACGGCACAGGGGCTCCTCGAGGGACGGGCTGGGTCAGACGCGCGTGGGGTCGAAGTCGGCGCGGCTGCCCGAGCCGTACCGACGCAGCGCGCCCTCGGGGCCGCTCGCGTTGGGGCGGATGAAGATCCAGTTCTGCCAGGCGGTGAGCCGGCCGAAGATCTTGGTCTCCGGCGTCTCGGGGCCGACGAACCGGTGGTTGGCCTCCATGCCGGTCAGCGCGTCCGGCGAGAGTGCGGCGCGCTCCTCGAACGCGAGGCGCAGCTCGTCGTCCCAGTCGAGGTCGTCGGGGGTGACGGTGACCAGCCCGACCCCGTCGGCCCCGGCCGCGGTGAGCGACTGCCCGACCGTGGCCGACGCGGCGGCGAGGTCGTCGTCGCGGCCGTAGAAGCGCGACTCCAGCCGGGCCAGGCCGTTGCCCATCGGGTACCAGCCGAGGTTCGCGTCGCCGAGAGCGATGGTGGCCGGGTCGGCGCCGGGATCGACATCCTCGAGGACGCCGTCGAGCATGAACTGCCGGTCGCAGGCCAGCGCGAGCTCCAGCAGCGTGCCGACGAAGCAGCTGCCCGGCTCGATCACCGCGAACAGGCTGCGGCTGGTGACGTCCAGCCGCTTGAACGTCCGCTTGAGGTAGTGCCGCACCTCGGCGGCGTACCAGTCGCCGGCGAGGGCCGCGAGCTGCTCGTCGTGGGCGAGCACGAGCCCGGCCTCACCCTCGGTGCGGATGACCCAGGTGCCGAGGTCGAGCTCGTTCGTCCGCAGCCGCAGGATCAGGTCGTCGAGCTCGCGTGCGAGGCGCATCGGCCACCACTGCGCGCCCGCGGCGTGGATGTCGGCGGGCGGCGCCTCCCGCGGACCACGGACGGTGATGTCGACCCGGCGGGCGGTCCG
>CAJCIY010000218.1 GCA_903970495.1 Candidatus Melainabacteria bacterium
AGGTCGCCGACGCTTCCAAGCGGGGCCCACTCGGCCCGGCGGGCGGCCGGCCGCCGCGTGGCTCGGCCCTGTCGACCGCCGCTTGGAGGCGTTCGCGACCGCACCGACGCCTAGGAGCGGTGTGGAGTCGCTCACGTCGGGTGGGTACGGCCGGCTCCGCACAGGCGTCGGCGACGGCTGCGACGCCCGCGGGCAGGATGGCCGGGTGACCGTCGACCCGCTGGTGGCCGAGGCGTGCCGCAAGAGCGGCGTCGTCTGGCTCACCGTCGACGGCCAGCCGCCGCGGGTCGTCTGGCACGTCTGGCACGAGGGCGCCGACCACGTCCTCACCGGCGGCGGCGAGCAGGAGGTGCCGGGCCTCGCCGAGGCAGGCAGCGTGGACGTCGCGGTCCGCGCCAAGTCCGACGGCTCGCTGCTCGTCCGGTGGCAGGCGGCCGCCGAGCCGGTCGAACCCGGGTCCGAGACGTGGGAGACCCTCGAGCCGCTGCTGCGCAAGGCCCGACTGCACGCAGAACCCGACCCGACGCCGCGCTGGCGCGAGCGGTCCCGGCTCACCCGCCTGACCCCCCGTTAGGCGGGGACCTCGATCTCGCCGCTCGCGACCGGTACGACGTGCCCGGCCACCCGGCACTCGGTCGCGACCCCGCCGGCGGCCACGACCGTGGCGTACAGGGTCGACGGACGCCCCATCTCCCGGCCCTGGCTCACCTCGAACGAGGTCTCGCCGTCGGGCACCAGCCCCTCGGTGGCCAGGTACGCACCCAGCGCGGTCGCCGCGGAGCCCGTCGCCGGGTCCTCGGCAACCCCGAAGTCCGGCGCGAACATCCGTACGTGGGCGGCACCGGCGGCCCACACCAGCAGCAGCAGCCCGGTGGCGGTGCCGAGCGCGGCGACCGGGCCCGCGGAGGGGCGGGCGGCGGCGAGCGACGCGGGCTCGACCGGTAGGACGACGAAGCCGCTGCCCGTGGACGCCGACCGCACGGCGCGGCCGGGCAGCGCGGCATCGGCGGGCAGGCCGGCGCCGGCGAGGAGCGCCGCGACGGAGGCGTCGTCGAGTGGCGGACCGACCGTCGGCTCACCCCCGGTCAGCTCGACGGCGCCGTCCGGTCGCGCCGTCAGCGGGAGCAGACCCGCGCCGCAGTCCTGCACCCACCGGTCGCCCGTCACGACGCCGCGACGGCGCTGCACCCAGCCGGCGCCGACCGACGGGTGGCCGGCGAACGGCAGCTCCGCCGTCGGCGTGAAGATGCGCAGCCGGTAGTCGGCCGCACGCGTCGTCGCCATCGGGAACGCCGTCTCCGACAGGTGGAACTCCCCCGCGATCGCCTGGCACTGCGCGGTGGTGAGGCCGTCGGCGCCGAACACCACGGCCAGCGGGTTGCCCGCGAAGGCGCGGTCGGTGAAGACGTCGACGACCTTGTACGCCAGCCTCACGGCGCGGTGCCCACGCCGCGCCTCACGGCGCGATGCCCACGCCGCGCCTCACGGCGCGGTCCAACCGCCGTCGACCGGCAGCGTCACGCCGGTCACGTACGACGAGGCCTCGGAGGCCAGGAACAGCAGTGCCGACGACAGCTCGGCGGGGTCGCCGACGCGGCCCATCGGTGTCTCGGCGACGATCTTGGCGACGGTCTCCGGCGTGAACTCCTCGCTCATCTCCGACGGGAAGATGCCCGGCGCCAGCGCGTTGACGCGGATCCCCTTGCGCCCGCACCACTGCATCGACAGGTCGCGGGTGAGCCCGACGACGGCGGCCTTGGAGGAGGCGTACGCGGCCTGCGGCAGACCGAACGACCGCAGGCCGAGCACCGACGAGACGTTGACGATGGACGAGCCGGGCTGCATCACGCGGCCGCACGCCTGCGCCATCCAGTAGGCGCCGAACACGTTGACGTCGTAGACGCTGCGGAACTGCTCGGCCGTCTCGCGCGTCGCGGGTACGGCCGTCCCGACACCGGCGTTGTTGACCAGCACGTCGACCCGGCCGAAGGCGTCCATCGTCGCCTCGACCAGCGCCGTGCAGTCCTCGGGCAGCGTGACGTCGGTCCGCGCGGTCAGCGCTCGGCGGCCGGCCGCCTCGACGAGCGCAGCCGTGGCCGGCAGCCGCTCCAGCCGGCGCGCACCGAGTGCGACGTCGGCGCCGGCCTCCGCGAGCGCCTGCGCGAAGGCGACGCCGAGACCGGACGACGCCCCCGTCACGATCGCGACCTTGCCCTGCAGCGAGAACCGTTCCAGCGCCGTCATGCGCCGCATCGTGCCAGTCGCTCGGTAGCCTCTGCGCGTGACGACCCCGACGAAGACCGGCGGCGCCCGCGTCTTCGCGGCGCGGCTCACCGGCCTGCCGGTGTTCGACCCCAACGGCGAGCCCGTCGGGAAGGTCCGCGACGTGGCGGTCGCGCTGCGCACCGACGACGAGCCGCCGCGCGTGCTCGGGGTCGTCATCGAGGTGCAGCGCCGGCCGATCTTCGTACCCCTGCTGCGGGTCGCCCGGCTCGATGCGGGCCAGGTGGTGCTGTCCTCCGGCACCGTCAGCCTGCAGCGGTACGAGCAGCGGCCCGGCGAGAGCCTCGTCATCGGCGAGCTGCTGGACCGGCAGGTCACCGTCCGGGAGGACGGGTCCAGGGCCACCGTCGTGGACATCGCCATGGAGCAGGGCCGCGCCCGCGACTGGCACCTCACCCGCGTCGCCGTCCGCACCGGTCGTCGCCGCGGTGCGACCCGGTCCTACGACTGGGCCGATGTCGAGGGCTTCAGCGTCCCCGAGCCCGAGCAGGGCGCCGCGAACCTGCTGGCCGCGTTCGAGAAGCTCCGCCCCGCCGACCTCGCCGGGGTGCTGCAGGGCTTCTCCGACAAGCGCCGGCTCGAGGTCGCCGCGGCGCTCGACGACGAGACCCTCGCCGACGTCCTCGAGGAGCTGCCCGAGGACGACCAGGTCGTGATCCTCAGCGGGCTGGAGACCGACCGCGCCGCCGACGTGCTCGAGGCGATGGACCCCGACGACGCCGCCGACCTGCTCGGCGAGCTGCCGGCCGCCGAGCAGGAGCGGCTGCTGGAGCTGATGGAGCCCGAGGAAGCCAAGGGCGTCCGCCGGCTGCTGACGTACGAGGAGGACACGGCCGGCGGCATCATGACCAGCGAGCCGCTGATCCTGCCGCCCAACGCCACCGTCGCGGAGGCGCTCGCGCACATCCGCAACCCCGACCTCTCCCCGGCGCTCGCCGCGCAGGTCTACGTCGTCCGGCCGCCGTTCGAGACGCCGACCGGCAAGCTGCTCGGCACGGTCCACTTCCAGCGCCTGCTCCGCGAGCCGCCCGGCACGCTGGTCGCCGCCTGCACCGACGAGGCGGTCACCCCGATCGAGGCGGACGAGAGCCTGCGCGCCATCACGGCGCACTTCGCGACGTACAACCTGGTGGCGGCGCCGGTCGTCGACGAGGCGGGCAGGCTGCTGGGCGCGGTGACCGTCGACGACGTCCTCGACCACCTGCTGCCCGAGGACTGGCGGGAGGCCGACCATGGCTGAGTCACGCTCGGAGAAGCGGTCGGCGCGCGAGCCCCGGCTGGACCAGCCGAAGGACGACCGACGGGTGACGCTGCGGCCGACGTACGACGCCGAGGCGTTCGGCCGGGCCTCGGAGCAGATCGCCCGGTTCCTGGGCACAGGCCGGTACCTCGTCTACCAGACGGTGCTGGTCATCTTCTGGGTGATCTACAACGTCGCGGTCCCGCACCACGCGAAGTTCGACAAGTACCCCTTCATCTTCCTGACCCTGATCCTCTCGCTGCAGGCCGCGTACGCGGCGCCGTTGATCCTGCTCGCGCAGAACCGACAGGACGACCGGGACCGCGTGAACATGGAGCAGGACCGCGCGGCGAACGCGATGCAGCTCGCCGACACCGAGTTCGTCGCCCGGGAGCTGGCGTCGGTGCGCATCGCCCTCGGCGACGTCGTGACCCGCGACTTCCTGCGCTCGGAGCTCCGCGCGATCCTCGAGGAGCTCGACGCCGACGGCGGCGCGAAGAAGGACCGCAAGAAGAAGCGCCGGGCGGAGGCTCCGCCCGAGACGGCCGAGCCGGCCGAGGTCGCCGAGGAGCCGGCTCCGCTGCCGGCTGAGTAACCTCTGCGGGTGACCACCGCAACGACCGAAGACCTCGTACGCACCGCTCTCGACGACGTCCTGGACCCCGAGATCGGCCGCCCGATCACGGAGCTCGACATGGTCTCCTCGGTCGAGATCGACGGCGCGACCGTCGTCGTGACCGTGCTGCTGACGGTCTCCGGCTGCCCGATGCGCGACGAGATCACCACGCGGGTCGAGAAGGCGGTCTACGCCCTCGACGGCGTGCAGACCGTCCGCGTGATCCTGGGCGTGATGAACGACGAGCAGCGCAAGGCGCTGTCGGTGAAGGTCCGCGGCGACCGCGCCGAGAAGGAGATCCCGTTCGCGAAGCCGGGCTCGCTCACCCGCGTCTACGCGGTGGCCTCCGGCAAGGGCGGCGTCGGCAAGTCGACCGTCACCACCAACCTCGCGGCGGCGCTGCAGGCGAAGGGGCTTACCGTTGGCGTCCTCGACGCCGACATCTACGGCTTCTCGGTCCCCCGCATGCTCGGCGTGACGGACCGTCCGACCCAGGTCGACGAGATGATCATGCCGCCGCAGTCGCACGGCATCCGGGTCATCTCGATCGGCATGTTCGTCGCCGACAACGCGCCCGTCGTGTGGCGCGGGCCGATGCTGCACCGGGCGCTGAACCAGTTCCTCTCGGACGTCTTCTGGGGCGACCTCGACGTGCTGCTGCTCGACCTGCCCCCGGGTACGGGCGACATCGCGATCTCGCTCTCGCAGCTGTTGCCGAGCGCCGAGCTGATCGTCGTGACGACACCGCAGCCCGCCGCCTCGGAGGTCGCGGAGCGCGCCGGGTCGATCGCCACCCAGACCCACCAGCGGGTGGTCGGCGTCATCGAGAACATGTCCGGCATGACGCTGCCCGACGGCACGGTGCTGGAGGTGTTCGGCGCCGGCGGCGGCGCCGATGCGGCGGCGGGGCTGTCGCGGACCCTCGGCGCGGACGTACCGCTGCTCGGGTCGGTGCCGCTCGACACCCGGCTGCGCACCGCGGCGGACGGCGGCGAGCCGCTGGTGCTGTCGGATCCGGAATCGCCTGCGGCACAGGCACTTCTGGCCATCGCCGATAAGCTCGCGGGCCGGCCGCGCGGCCTCGCCGGCATGAGCCTCGGCATCAGCCCGCAGCGCGCCGGCTGATCCCCGGGCTGGTTGCTCGACCAGCGGGTACGCGGCCCCGGTGACCCCAGCGACGACCCGCCGATGGCTCTTCGGTGACCAGCTCGGCCCGCACTGGCTGACCTCGGCCCGGCAGCCGGTGCTGCTCGTCGAGTCCCACGGCGTGCTCCGCCGCCGTCGCTTCCACCGGCAGAAGGCGCACCTCGTGCTGTCGGCGATGCGGCACCGCGCGGCCGAGCTGGGCGAGCGCTGCGACCACGTCGTTGCGGACACCTACCGCGAGGTCGTCTCCTCCTACGACGCGCTCGAGTCGCCGGAGGCGACCAGCCGTCCGGCCGCCGACTTCGTCAACGGCCTGCCCAACGTCGAGACCGTCCCCGGCGCGTACACGGCGACCTCGACGGCCGACTTCCTGACGTGGACCGGCGACCGGAAGCGGCTGCTGCTCGAGGACTTCTACCGCTGGCAGCGGCGCCGGCACGGCGTCCTGATGGCCGGCGACGAACCGGTCGGCGGTCGCTGGAACCTCGACCACGACAACCGTGAGCCGCCGCCGAAGGGCGCGGTGACGCTCGGTCTGGGGCAGGCGTACCGGCCGCGGGAGGACGACATCGACGCGGCGGTCCGCGACGACCTCGACCGGCTCGCCCGCGACGGCGTGGCCTTCCGCGGGGTGGACGGACCGCGACGGTTCGCCGTCACCCGGCGGGAGGCCCTCAGCGCCCTGTCGGCGTTCGTGGAGCGCCGGCTGCCGGCGTTCGGCCCGCACGAGGACGCCATGCTCGCCGCCGACCCGACGATGGCCCACAGCATGCTGTCGGTCCCGCTCAACCTCGGGCTGCTCCACCCGCTCGAGGTGGTGGCCGCCGCCGAGGACGCGTACGACCGGGGTGACGCGCCGCTGGCGAGCGTCGAGGGGTTCGTGCGCCAGGTCCTCGGGTGGCGCGAGTACGTCTGGGGCGTCTACTGGTGGCAGGGCGCGGGCTACACCAGCGGGAACGCCCTGCACGCGACGTCGCCGCTCCCCCGCTGGTTCGACGACCTCGACGCCGACGCCGTCGAGGCCCGCTGCCTCTCGGACGTGCTCGCCGGGGTGCGCGACACGGGCTGGGTGCACCACATCCCGCGGCTGATGGTGCTCGGCAACTACGCGCTGCAGCGGGGCTGGGACCCGGCCCGGCTCACCGACTGGTTCCACGAGTCGTTCGTCGACGGGTACGCCTGGGTGATGGCCGCCAACGTCGTCGGCATGAGCCAGCACGCCGACGGCGGCCTGATGGCGACCAAGCCCTACGCGAGCGGCGGCGCGTACCTCGACCGGATGAGCGACTACTGCGGCGGCTGCCGGTACGACCCGAAGGTCCGCGTCGGGGAGCACGCCTGCCCGTACACGGCGGGCTACTGGTCGTTCCTCGACCGGGTGGCACCGGAGCTGTCGGGCAACCGGCGGCTCGCGCAGCCGTTCGCGGGTCTGCGCCGGCTGAAGGATCGCGAGGCCGTCGTCGAGCAGGAGCGGCGGCGCGGGGACCGCGCGCCCTGACGACACGCATGACGACACGCATGACGACACACGTGACGAGACGCGTGACTCAGGTGGCGTCGAGGTCGTACGGCGGCGGCGCACCGTCGGCGCGCGCCACAGGGCGGTGGTAGGCCTCCTTGGCCGTCGGGACCGGCGCCGCCGGGACCGGGTTGGCGAGCTGGCCGCCGCCACCGCCCGCGACGACGCTCGGGGCGGGCGCCGGGGCGCGCGTGCCGAACAGGTCGGGGCCGTTCTCGTCGTCGAACAGCGCGCGGCCGAGCATCGCCTTGGGGTGCAGGTCGCGCAGGGAGCGGACCTCGTCGAGGCCGAACTCGCTCGCGGACGGCAGCTGCGAGCGCAGCTCCGCGCTGGCGCCGTCGGCCATGATCCGCAGCTGCTTGAGCATCCGGGCGGCGTCGCGGGCCAGGGTCGGCAGCCGCTCGGGGCCGAAGATGAAGAAGCCGACGATCCCGATGAGGAACAGCTCGGGCCAGCCGAAGCCGAGCATGCGCGTCCCTCCTAGTCGTTCGGGTTCTTGGCCAGTGTGACCCGTACGTCGATGGTCGTCCCGTTCCGGACCACGCGCAACGTCACGGTCTGCCCGATGGCGTACGCCCGGGTCGCCACGATGAGGTCGTCCGCGGTGTTGACGGTGGTCGACCCGAGCCGGACGACCACGTCGTTCTCGCGCAGGCCCGACGCCGCGGCGGGGCTGCCGGCGGTGATGGCGCGGATCAGCGCGCCGGCGTCGATGCCGTCCGGGCCGGGCTGCTCCGAGGAGACCGTCGAGACCGAGATCCCGAGGTACGGATGGGTGACCGTGCCGGTCTGGATGATCTGCGTCGCGACCGAGACGGCGTAGTCGATCGGGATCGCGAAGCCGACGCCGATCGAGCCGGACTGCGAGTCGGAGTCCGACGAGCCGCTCGACAGGCTCGCGATGGCGGAGTTGATCCCCACCACCGCCCCGGTGTCGTCGACGAGGGCGCCGCCCGAGTTGCCGGGGTTGATCGCGGCGTCGGTCTGGATGGCGTCGCCCAGCACGGTCACCGCGTTCGCGGACGAGCTGCCCTCCTCGGGGACGTCGACGTTGCGGTTGAGCGCGCTGACGATGCCCGACGTGACGCTGCCCGACAGCCCGAGCGGCGCACCGACGGCGACCACGGGGTCGCCGACCTGCAGGCTCGAGGACCGGCCGAGCCGCGCCGCGCGCAGCCCCGTACGCGCCACCTTGATCACGGCCAGGTCGTCCGAAGGGCTTCGGCCGACCACCCGGGCCGGCACGTTCATGTCCGTCGTGGAGAGGTCGACCACGAGGGTCCCGCCGCTGGAGAGCGACGGCGCGACGACGTGGTTGTTGGTGAGGATGTAGCCGTCGGACCGGATGATCACGCCGGAGCCGGTGCCCTCCTCGGTGCTGTTGGCGACCCGGATCGTCACGACGCTGGGGATCACGGCGGCGGCGATGGCCGCGACCGACCCGGTCTGCGCCCGGACCGGCAGGGTCGGGCCGGTGACCGGGAGCGAGGCCTGCGGGATGAGCAGGCCGTCGCCGGTGCTCGAGGTGTGGGAGCCCTTGTCGGCCTCGACGCGACCGGCGATCGCCCCGGCGGCACCGCAGACGACGACCAGCCCGATGACGGCCACCACGATCGCCGCCGGTCCGCGGCGCCTCGGTCCCTGCACGTCGCTCATCGCGTCCTCGCTGCCGGCCGTCGCGGCTGCTCGCGACGGGCGACCCAGGATCGCACCTCGCGTCCGGACACGCGTCAGACCGGCAGCGGCGCCTCGAGCGCGCGGCGCAGCTGCTTGCGGCCGCGATGGACCCGGCTGCGCACCGTGCCGGGCTCGACGCCCTGGATCGCGGCGATCTCGTCGTACGGGACCTGCTGCACGTCGGCCATCAGCACCGCGGCCCGGAACACCGGCGACAGGCCGGCCAGCGCCCGCTCGAGGTCGGCGTCGAGGCGGCCGTCGAGGGCGATCCGCTCGGGGTCGGCGCCGTGGGCCGGCAGCCGGTCGCCGTCGTCGAGCAGCGGCACGAACCGGATCCGGGCCCGCCGCCGGGCGCCGTCGAGGAAGAGGTTGGTGGTGATCCGGTGCAGCCAGCCCTCGAAGGTCCCCGGCTCGTACCGGGCGAGCGAGCGGAAGACCCGGACGAAGGTGTCCTGCGCGAGGTCCTCGGCATCGGCGTGGTTGCCGGTGAGCCGGTACGCGAGCCGGTAGACGCGCGGCTGGTAGTCCCGGACGACCTGCTCCCAGGTCGGCGGAGCCGGGTCGGCCTGCTGGGCGGGTGGTGCGACGACGCGGGTGGTCACGGGCCTCCTCGGTGGAGGCCCCAGCCTGGCGAACGGGAGCCGTGCGCGGCCCCAACGACCGCTGAAGCCCTGCTGAGAAGGCCGCTAGGGTCGCCGCGTGGACCCGAACGCGTTCGTCACCGGCTGGCTGGCCGAGGAGCCGCCGCTGGTCGCGGCCCGCTCCCGGGCAGCCGAGGTCGGCATCACGCCCGTGACCCCCGCCGCGGGCTCGCTGCTGCGGTGGCTCGCGGCGTCCGTCGGCGCCCGTACGGTCGTCGAGACCGGCACCGGCACGGGGGTCTCCGGCCTGTGGCTGCTCGCCGGCATGCAGAGCGGCGGCACGCTCACGTCGGTCGACATCGAGCCCGAGCACCAGCGGCTCGCCCGGTCGGCCTTCACCGAGTCCGGTGTGCCGTCGTCGCGGACGCGCCTGATCACCGGCAACGCCCTCGACGTGCTGCCTCGCCTCGCCGACCACGGCTACGACCTGATGCTCATCGACGCGGCGCCGCTCGACCACACCGCTCAGCTCGAGCAGGCGTGGCGGCTGCTGCGGCCCGGCGGCATCGCGGTGGTCTCGGGGTGGCTGCGGAGCGCCAGCGGACGCGACGGGGAGACCACCGCGGCGCAGGACCTGCTGGACGCCGTACGCGCCGACGAGCGGCTGCTGCCGGCGGTGCTGCCCGTCGGCGACGGGCTGCTCGTGCTGACCGCACCCATCTAGATGGTTCTGCCGCACATGTCCGGATTGGCCTGATCTTCGATCACGCATCGCCACGGCCGAATGGCCTAGTGGTGACGGAGGGTGAGCGGCCCGGCCTCGCAGTTGCCGAGGACTGTTTCGTTGGGCAATCTCTCCTGTGCGTGGCGGCAGCCCGCCAGGTGCACCCACACCTGACGAGCCGCCGACACGACATCGGGAAGCCGGTCTGACGGAGGTTGCTGCCTTCGCCAGACGACGAGAGGACCTATGAGGAGGCCTTCATGTCGTTCGACTCCACTGAGTGGCACTAGTCGACAACAATCGCCTCGTTCTTGAGGCGTTCTACGGGAAAGCCTGCGCCGATGGCGCAGGCTTTCTTCGTTCAGCGACCGTGGATACCGACGCGATGCTTGTCCACCAGGGGATTCCAGTTGATCCCGGCGGGTTCGCTCGGCTCACCGAAGTAGTACCCCTGGAGGATGTCGATCCCGAGATCGCGCAGCCGCCGGTAGGCCTGCGGAGTCTCGACACCTTCGGCAACGATGTCGAGGTGCATGGAGTGGCCCAGCGCCACGATGGCCGCTAGGAGCGCCATGTCCGACGAAGCGTCCGCATCGTCCATGACGTCGAGATCCTTCAGGAAGCCGCGGTCGAGCTTCACCTCGTGCACCGGGAAGTTCTTGAGCGAGGCCAGCGACGAGTAGCCGGTGCCGAAGTCGTCGATGGACAGCCTCACGCCGATGCCCCGCAGCCGCTGCAGCACGGCCAGCGCGCGGGTCGGGTCCTCGGCCACGCTCGTCTCGGTCACCTCGAGGGTGAGCTGGGCGGGCGACAGCCGTTCCGCGGCGAGCATGTCGAGGACCCGGCCCGGCAGGGACATGTCGGTCAGGCACCGCGCCGAGAGGTTCACCGCCACATGGACGGCGTGACCGTCGTCCGACCACTCCCGCAGCTGGGTCAGCGCTCGCCCGAGCACGTAGTCGGTCAGGTCGCTGATCATGCCGCTCTGCTCGGCGACGGCAACGAACTCCTCCGGCGGGATGATGCCGAGCGTGTCGTGCGTCCAGCGGCAGAGCGCCTCGAAACCGATGATCGCGGCCGTCTCGGGCGCGACGAGGGGTTGGTAGACGACACGCAGCTCGCCCTCGGCGATGGCCTGCCGCAGGTCGTTGACCAGCCGGAGCCGCCGCCGACCGTCGACGTCGAGGTCGGTCGAGTAGCGGAACTGGGCCTGGAAGGTGTTCTTCGCCTGGCTCAGCGCGAGGTCGGCCCGGCGGACCAGCGTGACGGCGTCCTGACCGTCCTGCGGCGTGAGCAGCCAGCCGACCCGGCTGCGCAGGTCGATGGTGACGTCCAGCACCTGGACCAGGCCCGACACCGAACCGACCATGCCCTCCGCGACGTCCTTCGCGGCGGGGCCGACGAGCCCGGGGATGGCGATGGCGAACTCACCGCCGCCGGCCCGCCCCAGGAGGGCCCCTGCGGGCAGCGACCGCTGCAGTCGCCGTGAGACCTGCTGCAGGAGCGCGTCACCTGCCTGGTGGCCGAGCGAGTCGTTGATGTCCTTGAGCCGGGAGACGTTGAGCAGCGCCACCATGAACCCACGTCCGCGGACAAGCTCCTCGTCGAGCAGCCGCATGAACTCGTTGAGCGTGTTCAGACCGGTCAGCGGGTCATGCGTGGCCGCATCGTGGAGGCGCTCGATCAGCGTTCCGCGCTGGAGCGCGTCGCTGACGTGGGCGGCCAGGGTCTCGAGGAGATGCAGGTCGCTGCTGTTGAAACCACGCACCCGTCCCAGGCGGCTGCCGACGCGAAGGAACCCGAGCTCCGTGTCGCCATCCTTCAGCGGGACGCTCAGACCCGCCGGCGGCGACCACTCGACTCCGGTCTCATGGTCGATCTCGAGGTACTCGAGCTCCTCGCCGTCGTCGGTGATCGTGACGATGCGGTGGCCGCTCGCCTCCGGCAGATCGACCATGACGGATCCGGCGAGCAGCAGCGATCGAGTCCGGTGGAGCACCGGGAACAGCGAGCTTCCTCGCGGGACGAGCGCCCCCATCTGCTCCTGCAGGGCGTAGAGCTTCCCGAGCCCGGTGTGCCGCTCCTGCAGGTTGGCGAACAGGCGGAACCCGAAGATGAGGAAGACACCGACCGCGATCAGGACGACGCCGGCCGCCGAGTTGGCTGCCAGCGCCACGACCGCGAGCAGTCCGACGGAGAGCACCGTGACGCTCGTCAGCATGGCGAACAGCCCGGGCTCTCGGAGATCGGCGACCTTGACCCCGCCCTGGACCAGGTGACGACACGCCGACACGAACAGGAAGCCCGCGGCGTCGGACGCCACCACCGCGACGGCCGCTGCCAACAGTTGGAGGCCGGTCACGGACTGCGAGACGGGTGCCAGAGCATGGAAGATCACGACCGCGGTGAGCACCTCGACGCTCGACGCGGCGCGACTGACGACGAGCTTCACGAGCGACCGGACCCGGAGGCCCGAGATCGTGTAGGCGATGTTGAGCCCCACGAACAGTGCTATCGGGCTGGCGAAGAAGAGCCCGAGCATGAGCGGGACCTGCGAGACGATCACGGACGTGGAGTCGCCGCCTCGCTGGAAGTTCAGCGGAAGCAAGGCGGAGGCCGCGAAGATCACCGTGAGCAGCCACCACGACATGTGGGGCGTGTGGATGAAGGGGCGTCCCGGTCCGAACTCGGCGAGCGCCCACCCGATGAGCGCGATGACGAGCGCGCAGGTGATGGCCACTGCGTTGCCCCACCAAGCCGGACGATGCGGCGCGGCCGTCCGTGCCCGCCCGGTGGAGTCGCCCACCCTGACGCGCGCCGCCGTGGGCGGCGTCGCGGGCAGCAGCGGGGACACGGTCGGGTATCGACCTTCGTCCACAGGACTTGATACGCCTGTGGATGGCTCTTCGGGATCGGGTCGGAGGCGCAGCGCCAGATATCCGCAGACGACGATCCCGGCGAGTCCCGCCACGGCGATGGCGCGGCTCGGCGAGGTGAACCGAGCGACCGCTCCGAACAGCAGCAGCCCCGCACCCTGGACCGCCACCAGCGCGGACTGCGCGAAGGCGAAGACCCGACCCCGGCTCTCCGTGCGCAGGGCGCGGGCGAACTGCACGTTCGCAAGGAGCTGGAACGACCCCAGCGCCCCGGTCAGCGCCCACAGCACGCAGGCGGCCCAGACCGGCGGGCGCTCCACCGTCGCGATCAACGGGAGCGCCCACAGCACGCCCAGCACCCGCATCGCGTCGATCCGGCGCTCCTGCGGGATCCTCACCACGAGCGGCAGCCCGATGGCCGAACCGATCGGGACCGCCGCCGTGAGCAGACCGGTGGCGACGGCGCCGTGGCCGAGCTGGTCCGCGTACGAGACGCCGAGGCCCTCCGTCGCCACGATCAGCCCGAAGCTGGCGCCGGTGAGCCCGAGGAGGCGACGCAGTTCCGGCCGGCGGAAGGTCTCCTCCGCGCCCCCGACGATCAGCGACCAGCGCGAGGTCGTCGCCTCGACCAGCGCGGCCGGCCGCCACGGGGAGTAGCTCCGCACGAGCACGGCCGACAACGCGAAGGTCGCCGCGTCGACGGCCAGGGCGCCCCGAGCGTGGAGCACCGCGACCAGCGCACCGCCGACCCCGAAACCGAGCACCTGCGCGACCTGGTACGTGATCGAGCTGACCGACTGCCCGACCGGGTACAGCTCGCCGTCCAGGACATCCGGCAGCAGCGCGGCGCGGGCAGCCTTGAACGGCGGGTCGAGGAAGCTGACGGCGAACAGCAGCCCGAGCAGCGCCGCGCTCGGCATGCCCGGGATGACCATGAACGCGACGAGGACCAGCCGGCCGAGGTCGCAGGCGATCATGACGCCGCGGCGTGGCTTGCGGTCTGCGAGCCAGCCCAGCAGCGGTCCGGCGGCGAACGCCGGCAGCAGGGCCACCGCGTACGTCAGGGCGCCGAGGAACGCGCTGTGGGTCCGGTCGTAGATCAGGATCGCGAGCGCGATCTTGGCCAGCTGGTCGCCGATCGTGCTGACCAGGTCGGCCGCGAACAGCCCGCGGAACTCCCGTACGGCGAAGACGTCCGCCCAGGTCGCACGCTCGCGGGCCTTGGCGTGGCGAGCGCGCGTGCCGTCGGAGGCAGCACTCACGGCCGCCTCCTCGCCGACACCCTCAGGCCCGCCGGACGGCAGACGGCCCCATGATGACGGCTGGTCGGGGCGGATTCACGCAACCGATGCCGTGCCGTGGGGCGAGACCCGAACGGAGCAGTCGGGGCGTCAGCCGCCCACGACCTCCTTCAGCGCATCCCCCAGCGACGCGGCCTCCTCGGCGTTGAGCTCGACCACGAGCCGGCCGCCGCCCTCCAACGGGACGCGCATCACGATGCCACGACCCTCCTTGGTGACCTCCAGGGGACCGTCACCGGTCCGCGGCTTCATGGCCGCCATGCAGGGCTCCTTCGTCGCCGGGACGCGCGCGGCCTGCTCGGCCCGCGGCTTGGGATGAGGAACATCATCCCAGATCCCGGACCGGAGCAGGACCGGACCCACCACCACGTGTGCAGCAGCCCTCGAGGTGGTCGTCCACCAGGCCACATGCCTGCATCGCCGCGTACGCGGTCGTCGGGCCGAGGAACCGGAAGCCGGCCCGCTTGAGCGCCCGGGCGAGGGCGGTCGACGCCGCGGTCACGGCGGGCACGTCGGCCAGCGTCGCGGGCGCCGGGTGCACGGCTGGCGCGTGCGACCAGAGCAGCTCGGTGAGCCCGCCGTCGCCGAGCTCGAGGGCGGCGCGGGCGTTCGCGATCGCCGCGTCGATCTTGGCGCGGTTCCGGACGATGCCGGCGTCGGCCATCAGCCGCCCCACGTCACCCGCGTCGTAGCCGGCGACGACGTGGGGGTCGAAGTCCGCGAACGCCGCCCGGAACGCCGGCCGCTTGCGCAGGATCGTCAGCCACGACAGGCCGGACTGGAAGGCCTCCAGCGTGAGGCGTTCGTACAGGGCTCGGTCGCCGCGGACCGGACGCCCCCACTCGGCGTCGTGGTAGGCGAGGTAGTCGGCCGTGGAGACGGCCCACGGGCAGCGCCCGAGGCCGTCGGGTCCGGGGACCGGACCGCCGCTCAGTACGCCTCCGCGTAGCGGGCGAACCGCTGCAGCGAGAGCTTCACCCCGGCAGCGAAGGCGGGGCGTACGAGGGGCCAGCCGAACCGGCCGACCGCACCGAGCGGCAGCTCGAGCAGCTCGGTCCACACGAAGCGGGAACCGTCGGGCGTCGCCTCGACCTCGAAGGTGCCGCTGCCGCGTACGACCCGACCGGTGTGCACCACCTCGCACCGGTACGGCGGCAGCCAGGCGGTGATGGTCATGGTGTCGAGGAAGCCGACCGGGCCGAACCCGGTCTTCGCCCGGAGCGTGCCGCCCACGCGGTCGGCGCCGTCGCCGGTGACGGTGGTCCCGAGCATCCACTCGCCCTGCCGATCCCAGTCGACCAGCGCGGCCCAGGTCCGCTCGGGCGGGGCGGCGACCTCGACCGACAGCGTCAGCTCGGCCATGGTCCGTCCGGATCCCCGGCGGGTGCCTCGTCGGCGCCGGGCTCGTGCTGCGGCACGACCGGCGTCTCGGGCTCGTCCGCCGCCGCTCCACCGGGGGACTCGTCCTCGCGGCGCGCGAGCTCGTCGCGCAGCCGGTCGAGCACCGCGTCGACCTCGTCCATGCGATAGCCGCGGAACGAAAGCCCGAACCGGGTCCGGTCGATGGCCGCCGGCTCCACCGGACCGTCGGGCAGGCCGATGGCACCGGACTCCGGCGGCGCGGGACGCATGCTGTCGAACTGCCCCAGCGTGTAGGCGACCGCACCGAAGACGATCGCCGCCACGACGGCGATCTCGAGCAGGATGGTCACCCGCCGATGCTCCCATGCCCGCACGCGTCCAGCGCGGCGTCGACCGTGTCGCACCAGTCGAGCACGGCGAGCGCGGTGCTGCGGACGAACTGCTGCCGGCGCAGATCCTCGAGGGCGGCGCGGAGCGAGGCGTACACGCCGTCGGGGTCGAGCACGACGACCGGCTTGTGGTGCATCCCGAGCGAACGCGCCGTCCAGGCCTCGAAGAACTCCTCGAGCGTGCCGATGCCGCCGGGCAGCATGAGGAACGCGTCGGCCTCGGCCTCCATCCGCGCCTTCCGCGTACGCATGTCGGCGACGACCACCAGCTGGTCGGCGTCGGTGTCCTCGTCCTCGAAGTGGCGCAGCCCCTCGGGGATGACGCCGATGGTGTGGCCGCCGCCGGCGCGTACGGCCGTGGCGACGGCGCCCATCATCGACACCGTGCCGCCGCCCGAGACCAGGTCCCAGCCGCGCGCCGCGATCCCCTCGCCGACCGCGGTGGCGAGGGCGACGTGGCGCGCGTCGATGGTCGAGGACGACGCGCAGTAGACGCAGACCCTCACGACGCGCGTTCGGCCAGCCCGCCGGTGACGATGGCGACCGCCTCGTCGACGTCGTCGGTGAGGTGCAGCAGGTCGATATCGGCCGGCGAGACGTTGCCGCCCGCGAGGACCGGCCCGCGCAGCCAGTCGAGCAGACCCCGCCAGTAGTCGCTGCCCACCAGCACGACGGGGAACTGGTTGATCTTGTGGGTCTGGACCAGCGTCAGCGCCTCGAACATCTCGTCGAGCGTGCCGAACCCGCCCGGCAGGATCACGAACGCCTGGGCGTACTTCACGAACATCGTCTTGCGGGCGAAGAAGTAGCGGAAGTTCAGTCCCAGGTCGACGTACGGGTTGAGCTGCTGCTCGAACGGCAGCTCGATGCCGAGCCCGACCGACAGGCCCTTGCCCTCGAGGGCGCCGCGGTTGACCGCCTCCATCGCGCCGGGGCCGCCGCCGGTGATGACGGCGTACCCGGCCTCGGCGAGCGCCCGCCCGAGCCGCCGCCCGAGGGCGTACTCGGGAGCGTCCTCGGGGGTCCGCGCCGAACCGAAGACCGCGATCGCGCTCGGCAGCTCGGCCAGCAGGCCGAAGCCCTCGACGAACTCCGACTGGATGCGCAGCACGCGCCACGGGTCGGTGTGCACCCAGTCCGAGCTGCCGCGGTTGTCGAGCAGCCGCTGGTCGGTGGTCGAGGGGGTCACCTGGCCGCGCCGCAGCACGACCGGACCCCGTGCTCGCTCGGGGGTGTGGCCGGCCGGCGGCCGCTCGGGGTCGACGGAGGCACTCACCCGGCCACCGTATCGAGGCGCGATCGGGCTGCCCGGGGTGGTTGCGCCTACCCGCCGCGGGCACGACCCCCCAACCAGTTGAACCTTCACCGACAGAGGAGCGCTGCACGTGGCCGCCAAGATCGCCGTCATCTACTACTCGTCCACCGGGAACGTCCACGGGCTGGCGACCGCCGTCGCCGAGGGCGCCGAGGCGGCAGGGGCCGAGGTCCGCCTCCGCCGCGCCGCCGAGACCGCGCCGGCCGAGGCGATCGCGAGCAACCCGGCCTGGCAGCAGCACCGGGTCGACACCCAGGACGTCGAGGAGGCGACGGCGGACGACATCCTGTGGGCCGACGGCGTGATCTTCGGGACCCCCACCCGCTACGGGAACGTCACCGCCCAGCTCAAGGCCTTCATCGACAGCCTCGGACCGCAGTGGGCGCAGGGGCAGCTGGCCGACAAGGCCTACTCGGGCTTCACGTCGGCGTCCACCACGCACGGCGGCCACGAGTCCACGCTGCTGGCGCTGTACACCACGGTCCACCACTTCGGCGGCATCGTCGTGGCACCGGGCTACAACGACCCCATCCAGTTCGCGAGCGGCACCCCGTACGGCACCACCCACATCTCGGCGCAGGGCGAGAACCCGCTCGGTGACCAGGAGAGGGCCGCCGCACGGTTCCAAGGTGGCCGGGTGGCGAAGGTCGCGGCACTCCTGGCGGGCGCGGACCTCACCGTCTGAGCCGGCCGCTACGGTCGAGCGATGACCACCTCACGCTGGGTCGAGCTCGAGGGCACGGCCAACACCCGCGACCTCGGCGGCCTGCCGGTGGCCGGCGGCGGCACCGTCCGCGCCGGCTCCCTGATCCGCAGCGACAACCTGCAGGACCTCACCGAGGCCGACGTCGAGCGGCTGCTCGACGCCGGCCTCGAGGTCGTCGTCGACCTGCGCACCGACGTCGAGCGGGCGGGCACCGGCCCCGGCCCGCTCGCCGGACGGGTCCGCCACGAGGAGCTCTCGCTCATCCGGCCCGCACACGAGGTCGCGCCCGGCGCCGTGCTCCCGGACCGCTGGGCCGACGGCGCCACCGGCGCGTACCTGCACTACCTCTCGGACATGCCCGAGAACGTCGCCGCGGCCGTGCGTGCGATCGCCGGTCCCGGCGGCGCGATCGTGCACTGCGCAGCCGGCAAGGACCGCACCGGCGTGGTCGTCGCGATCGCCCTCGAAGCGGTCGGTGTGCCGCGCGAGGAGGTCGTCGCCGACTACGCGCTGACCAACGAGCGCATCGAGGCCATCTACCACCGGCTCGTGTCCGCCGACACCTACGCCGCCGACGTCGCCCGCATCGGTCTCGACGCCCACCGCGTCGACCCGCACGCGATGGCGGCCGTGCTCGACGTCGTCGACGAGCGTTGGGGCGGGGCGGCGGCCTACCTCGAGAAGGCCGGCTTCGACGACCTCGGCGGCCTGCGGGTCGCACTGGTGTCCTAGCCCCAGGTCGCCTACCGCGTCAGGTACGCCCGCAGCAGGTCCGCACTCGCCGTGATCTTCGCGATCTCGACCGACTCCTCGCGGGTGTGCGCGAGGTTCGGGTCGCCCGGCCCGAAGTTCAGCGCCGGCATCCCGAGCGCTGCGAACCGCGCGACGTCGGTCCAGCCGTACTTGGCGACCGGGGCCGTCCCGGTCACCGCGACGAACGCCGCGGCGGCGGGCTCGTCCAGCCGCGGCAGCGCGCCGGCCGCGCTGTCGACGACCACGCAGGGCCCGACGACCTCGACCACGTGCGCATACGCCTCCTCGACGGTCCGGTCGGGCGCGAACCGGAAGTTCACGGTCAGCGACGCCTCGTCCGGGATGACGTTGCCGGCGACGCCGCCGTCGATCGCGACCGCGTTCAGGCCCTCGCGGTAGGTGCAGCCGTCGATCGTCACCGACCGCGGCTCGTACGCGGCCAGCGCCGCCAGCGGAGCCGCGAGGTGGTGGATCGCGTCGTCGCCGAGCCAGCTCCGGGCAGAGTGAGCACGGCGGCCGCGAGCGTCGAGGCGTACCCGGAGCGTCCCCTGGCAGCCGCCCTCGACCGCGCCGTCCGTGCCCTCCATCAGGATCGCGAGGTCGGCCTCGAGCCAGTCGCGGTGCTCGCGGGCGATGCGCGCCAGGCCGTTGCGGGCGGCGTCGACCTCCTCGCAGTCGTACGCGACCACCGTCAGGTCGCAGCTCGGCTCGACCACCGTCGCGGCGAGGTGGAGCAGCACCGCGAGCCCGGACTTCATGTCGCTCGTGCCGCAGCCGTGGATCCGGCCGCCGGCGAGCTGCGACGGCACGTTGCCGGCGATCGGCACGGTGTCGAGGTGGCCGGCGAGCAGCACCCGCTCGGCACGGCCCAGGTCGGTCCGGGCGACCAGGCAGTTGCCGTCGCGCTCGACCGCCAGCCCCGCCTCACGAAGAGCCGCCTCGACGAGATCGGCGATCACCGCCTCGTCGCCGGAGACCGACGGCACGTCGACGAGCTGCCGGGTCAGCGCGACCGGGTCGGTCAGGTCGAGCCTCACGGGGCTGTCACGGCGCGACGCCGTGCTCCCGGAGCACGTCGTTGAGGACGAGCTTGTCGTGGATCTCGCCGGGCGCGAGCACCCGCAGCACGAGCAGCACCGGCATCCCGAAGTCACCGCCCGGGAAGCTCTTCACGCGCGTCGAGCCGACGCAGACGGCGCCGGCCGGCGCCTCGCCCCGGGCGTACTCCTCGCCGGTGCTCGCGTCGACGACGTGGGTCGAGGCGGTGAGGATCGCGCCGGCGCCGAGCTTCGCCCCGGTGCGTACGCGGGCGCCCTCGACGACCATGCAGCGGCTGCCGACGAAGGCGTCGTCCTCGACGACCACCGGGGCGGCCTGGGCAGGTTCCAGCACGCCGCCGATGCCGACGCCGCCGGAGAGGTGCACGTCACGGCCGATCTGCGCGCAGGACCCGACGGTCGCCCAGGTGTCGACCATCGTGTCGGCGTCGACGTACGCGCCGACGTTGACGTAGCTGGGCATGCAGACGACGCCCGGAGCGAGGTAGGAGCCGAACCGGACGATCGAGCCGGGGACCGTGCGCACGCCGTCGAGCCGGGTCTTGAGCGGCATCCGGTCGCGGTAGGAGAACCCCCCCGCCGACGAAGAGGTCATCGGGAAGGTCTTGAACGCCAGCAGGATCGCCCGCTTGGCGCGCTCGTCGACGACGACCTCGTCGCCCTCCACCTGCGCGATGCGCGCGTCGCCGCGGTCGAGCGCGTCGAGGGCCTCGTGGACCTGCTCGCGGGCGTCGTCGTCGGCCGGGGTCAGGCCGTCCCGTCGCTCCCAGAGCTCGTCCAGGACGGGGTCGAGCGGGCTGTCGATCACGGTGTCGACCCTAGCGAGCGGGTCAGGCGGTGAGGCGGTCGGCGGTCGCGGCGATGCGCTCGTCGGTCGCGGTCAGCGCGATCCGGACGTGCCGGGCGCCGGTCTCGCCGTAGAAGTCGCCGGGAGCGACCAGGATGCCGCGGTCGGCGAGCCAGCCGACCGTCCTCAGGCAGGGCTCGTCGCGCGTCGCCCAGAGGTAGAGCCCGGCGCCGGAGTGCTCGACGCGGAAGCCCGCCTTCTCCAGCGCGGGCCGCAGCAGCGCGCGGCGGGCGCGGTAGACCTCGGCCTGCGCGCGCACGTGATCGGTGTCGCCGAGGGCGGCGATCGCCGCCGCCTGCACCGGCGCCGGGACCATCAGGCCGGCGTGCTTGCGCCGCTCGAGCAGCGTCGCCACCACGACCGGGTCGCCCGCGACCGAGCCGAACCGGTAGCCCGCGAGGTTCGAGCGCTTGGACAGCGAGTGGACGGCGAGCAGGCCCTCGAGGCTGCCGCCGCTGACGTCCGGGTTCAGGACGCTCGGCACCGCGAGGTCGGGGTCGTCCGGGAACTCGAGGTAGCACTCGTCGGAGACGACCAGCACGCCCGCCTCACGCGCCCGGGCGACGGTCTCGGCCAACACCGCCGCGGACGTGACCTCGCCGGTCGGGTTGGACGGCGAGTTGAGCCAGACCAGCGCCGCGTCGTCGCGCCAGGTCGTCGACACCTCGGCGCCGCACATCGCCGCGCCGACCGCGTACGTGGGGTAGGCCAGCGCGGGGATCACCACGACGTCGCCCGGCCCGAGGCCCAGCAGGCTCGGCAGCAGGGCGACCAGCTCCTTGGAGCCGATCGTCGGGAGCACCGCGACGTCGGCGGGTGCGCCCGTCGCGCGGACCGTCCACGACCGCAGCGCGTCGGTCAGTGCGGGGGTTCCGGCGACCGGCGGGTAGCCGGGGGCGTCCGCCGCGGCGACGAGCGCGTCACGCACCGCCGGGGGGGTGTGGTCGACCGGCGTGCCGACCGAGAGGTCGGCGATGCCGCCGGGGTGCGCACGCGCTGTCGCCGCGTACGGGAGCAGCCGGTCCCAGGGGAAGTCGGGCAGCGGCCGGAGCCCGGCCGCCCAGCGGGACGTGACTACGCCTCGTCGTGCTCTTGCGGCGGCAGCGCCTCGACGATCGGGTGGTCACGGTCGATCTTGCCGACCTTGGACGCGCCGCCGGGGGAGCCCATCTCGTCGAAGAAGTGCACGTTGGCGTCGTAGAACTGCTTCCACTGGTCGGGGACGTCGTCCTCGTAGTAGATCGCCTCGACCGGGCAGACCGGCTCGCACGCACCGCAGTCGACGCACTCGTCGGGGTGAATGTAGAGCATCCGGTTGCCCTCGTAGATGCAGTCGACCGGACACTCCTCGATGCAGGCCTTGTCCTTGAGGTCGACGCACGTCTCGGCGATCACGTAGGTCACGGGTCGGGGTCCTCTCGCTGGCGAGTCGCAGGCTCGGGATGGGGCGGGCGCGCGCCTAGTATCGCAACCGTGCCCGGTGCACGTGACACCCCCACGCCGATAGACCTGTTCGGGTCCGCCGTCCGCGAGGACCCGGTCGACCTGGGACTGGCCTGCGGCCTGATCGGCCTGGCCGCGGATCCCGCGGCCGACGTCACCGCGAGCCTCTCCGCGCTCGACGCGTACGCGGCCCTCGCCCGGCCGCTCCTGCTGGACGCGACGACCCCGGCCGAGCAGGCGGACGCGCTGCGGGTCGCGCTCGGCGAGCACGCGGGCTTCGCCGGGTACGCCGAGGACTACGACGACCTGCGCTCCTCGCTGCTGCCCGAGGTGCTGCAGCGGCGGCGCGGGCTGCCGATCCTGCTGACCGTCGTGTGGGTCGAGGTCGCCCGCCGGCTCGGGGTGGCCGCGTACCCGATCGCGCTGCCCGGCCACGTCGTCGTCGGCATCGGGGATCCCACGGGCAGCTACGCGCTGGCCGACCCCTTCAGCGGCGGCCGGCTGCTGTCCGGGCACGACGCCGCGGAGATCGTGCGGCGCAGCGGGCTGCCCTTCCACCACCGGCACCTCGAGCCGGCGCCGCCGACCGAGGTGCTGCTGCGGGTGCTGGCCAACATCCGCCGGCTCGCCGCCGACCGCGAGGACGCCCCCACCCGGCTGTGGGCCGTCCGCCTGTCGCTCGCCGTTCCCGGCCACCCGGCCGCGCTCCGCCGCGAGCTGGGCGAGGTGCTCGGCCGCTCCGGCGACTACCTGGCCGGAGCGGTCGAGCTGGCCGCGTACGCCGCGGGCATCGAGGCGGCCGAGCCGGCCGCGGCGGAGGCGGCCAGGCGGTCGGCCCAGATGCTGCGCGCCCGCCTCAACTGACGGCGTCCGCCGGTGCGGCCTGGCGCGGCTCGGTAGTTTCCCCCGCATGCCCGCACCGCTCCGCCTGCACGACACCCGTACGGGGAAGGTCGAGGACATCGTCCCGGCCACCCCTGGCGTGCTGCGGGTCTACGCCTGCGGGCCGACGGTCTACCGCGACCAGCACGTAGGCAACATGCGGTCCTACCTGCTGCCCGACCTGATCTCGCGGGTCGCCCGACGGGCGAAGCTGCGGGTCGACCTCGTCGTCAACGTGACCGACGTCGGGCACCTCGTCGACGACTCGGTCGCCGACACCGGCGAGGACAAGCTCGCCAGCCAGGCCCGCGCCGAGGAGCGCTCGATCGCCGAGGTCGCCGACCACTACCTCGCCCGCTTCCACGCCGACCTGGCGGCGCTGAACATCTACCCGGCGGCCGCCTACCCGCGGGCCAGCGAGTCGATCGACCTGATGCTGCGGCTCACCGCGACGCTCCTCGAGCGCGGCAACGCCTACGTCGGTGACGACGGCAACGTGTGGTTCGACGCGCGGTCGTTCCCGTCGTACGGGGCGATCTCGCACAACCGGCTCGACGCCCTCCAGGCAGGCGCGGGAAGCAGCACCGACGAGGTCGGCAGCAAGCGGTTCCACGCCGACTGGGCGCTGTGGAAGGCGACCGCACCGGATGCCGCGGTGGTGTTCGACAGCCCGTACGGGCCGGGCTTCCCCGGCTGGCACCTCGAGTGCTCGGCGATGTCGCTCGACGCGCTCGGCGAGTCGATCGACATCCACACCGGCGGCATCGACCTGCGCTTCCCGCACCACGAGGACGAGCGCGCGCAGACCGAGGCTGCCGTCGGCCACGAGGTCGTGCGCCACTGGGTGCACGGCGAGCACCTGCTGTTCGAGGGCCGGAAGATGGCCAAGTCCGTCGGCAACGTCGTGCTGATGGACGACGTCGTCGCGGCCGGGCTCGACCCGCTGGCCGTACGGCTGGCCTTCCTGCGGATGCGCTACCGGCAGCAGACCGACCTCGACTGGGACGCGCTGCGCGCCGCCGACCGGCAGCTGACCCGGTGGCGGCGCGAGGTCGCCCGGTGGGCCGAGTCGCCGTCGGAGGCGCTGCACGCGGGCTACGACCGGCGGGTCGCGGCGGCGTTCGCCGACGACCTCGACACGCCCGCGGCGGTCGTCGCGCTGCAGGAGCTGTTCGCCGACGACGCGGTGTCCGACGGCTCGCGGTTCGAGACCGTCGCCGCGCTCGACCAGCTCTTCGGGCTCGACCTCGCACGCGACGTCGGCAGGGCGCCGGACGTGCTGCCCGAGGGCGCGGCGGCGCTGCTCGCCCAGCGGCAGGAGGCCCGCGGGCGCAAGGACTTCGCGACCTCCGACCGGCTGCGCGACGAGCTCGCGGCGATCGGCGTCGCGGTCACCGACACCGCAGCCGGCCAGGAGTGGACCTTCGGCTAGTCCCCCGTACCGGGTGCGCCGGCAGCAGGTGCGCGATCACCAGGTGCGCGGCGATCTGACCGGGCACAGACCGCCGCGGTTCGGTCCTGTCCTCTGGCCCTGCCGTCCGCGCGTCGAGAGTGACGGCACAGGGGAGAACGCCCTCGTAGCAGCCCGGTTTCGTCACTCTCGACGGGTGGGCCAGGGCTGGTCGAGGGTCAGCGGTCGGTCCTGCCGGTGACGGTGGCGACCAGCCGGCCCGCCGGCTGCGCGAGCAGCGCGAGGGTGCGCAGCGCCCGCTGCGGGATCGTCGCCTCGCTGGTGCTCACCGCGAGGTGGCCGACGTACCCGCCGTGGACGCCGGTCAGCGGGACGGCGTGGAAGTGCCGCAGGTGGGCGTCCTCGTCGGCGCCGAGCAGGCTGCCCGGGTCGGCGGCGCGGGCATCGATCGTCGAGGCGTCGACGACGCCGCCGGTCTCCTCGCCCATCGCGTCGGCGAGGCGCAGCAGCAGGTCGCGGTAGTGCGGCCGCGACACCTCCTGGTTGACCAGCACCAGGGCGAGCGGCGGGTCGGGGGTCAGCACCGCGACGAACGCGGGGTCGACGGCGCGGCCGATCGCGCCCAGCAGCCCGGCCACGGCCCCCTCGGCGCCGAGCCCGGCGGTGGCCAGGCTCGTCACCTCGGCGACGAGCGCGGTCTCGAACAGCGCCCGCTCGAGCACCTCGGCGGCGCGGGAGAGCACCCGGTCGTCCGGGTCGCGCACCCCGCTCCGCGGCGGGTCACCGGACCCGGTCGCGGCGCCGAGCTCGGCCGCGACCGCCTCGACGAGGCCGTGCGCCTCGATGTCGACCGGCAGCGCGCGCTGGGCACCGCACAGCGTCGCCCACTCCCGCTCGGCCGCGACGCCGGGCTCGGTGAGCAGCAGCACCGGCAGCTGCGCGGTGGCCGGGTCGTCGCGGAGCAGGCGTACGAGGTTGAAGCCCGACAACCGCGGGAGCGATGCGAAGGCGACGACGCAGTCGGCAGGGCCGGCGCTCGCCTCCTGCGCGGCGGCGACCCCGTCGCCGACCGGCGTGACCGCGTACCCGGCCCGGCCGAGGACGGACCCGAGCACACGCTGCACGGTGGCCGACTCGACGGCGAGGACGACGACCGGTCGGCCCTCGGCGCCGGTCACCGCGGCGGCCGCAGCACGCCGGCGGCGATGCCGGCGCCGAGGCCGCCGACCAGGAACACCAGGGCGGGTACGGCGAGCGGGCCCGAGCCGGGGAGGACGACGCTGCCGTCGGAGCGACCCGAGCTGAGCACGATCGCGACGGCGGTCCACGCGATCATCAGCACCAGCGGTGCGAACGCCGTCGCGGTGCGCAACGACAGCCGTACGGCCGCGACGTTGCCGACGACCCCGACCGCGGCGCCGATCGACAGCACGTGCCGGCCCACGACCGGGCCGGTCGGGACGAGGTACGCGCCGAGCAGCGCGAGCAGCGCCCCGAGCACCACGAACAGCGGCAGCACGACCTCGTCGCCCGACCGCCACAGCGGCGTCCGCCGCGGCGGGGGATCGGTCACCGGGGCAGCCTAGTGAGCGTCCTCGGCTCCGGGCGTGAGCGACGCCGCGAGGTCTGCGGGCTCTCGCAGGTCGATGACCAGGGGCGCCCCGGCGGCCTCCAGCACGTCGGTGATCTCGCGGCCGATGAGCTCCGACCGCGACAGCAGCGCGTCGCGAAGCGCCTCGACCAGGTGCCTGTTCTGGGTGAGCAGACCGGTCACGGCCGCCTTCTGGTCGTTGAGGATCCGCTCGACGCTCGCCCGGCCGTCCGTGTCGCCGAGCACGCGGCCCACGATGTTGGTGTCGCCGAACGCCCCGGACTGGATCGCCCGGAACGAGATGAGGCTGCCGGTCATGCCGGAGCTGCCGACCATCTCGGCGGCGACGTTGGTCGCGTACGCCAGGTCGCTCGCCGGGCCGGTCGAGACGTCACCGAAGAACAGCTCCTCGGCGACCTGGCCGCCCATCGCGATCTTGATCAGG
>CAJCIY010000219.1 GCA_903970495.1 Candidatus Melainabacteria bacterium
GGCCGCGTCGGGGAGACCGGTTGCGAGCGAGCCGTCGAGCAGGTCGGCGTCCACCAGAGCGGTATCGAGCAGGCCGGCGTCGAGCAGGCCGGCGTCCAGGACGCCGGTGTCCAGGACGCCGGTGTCCAGCAGGCCCGCGAGGCCCAGCGGGTCCGCCGCGTCGAAGAGCTCCGGCTCCTCGCTCGGCTGCGGTGCGGTCACCGACGGCGGTTGGGCGGCCACGGCCGCGACGATCTTGGCGACGGGAGCGGCGTGCGGCTCCGCCCGGGCCGCCTCGTCGCGCGCGGCGAGCCGGACGGCGCCGACCTCGACCAGCTGCGCCAGGACGTACCCGGCCTCGTAGGTGGTGAGGCCGCAGCGGGTCGCGAGCTCGGCGAGCGTCCGGACGCCGTCGACCTCGCCGAGCAGTGCCTGCGCGAGGGGGATCTGCTGCGCGGTGAGCGCCTCGTCGACCTCGACGCGCTGCGGGACGGCGGTGGCTCCGCCGGCGTACTCCTCGAGGTCGTTCCAGGACTGCCGCCGCAGGGCGACGCGCTCCAGCACGTCCTCGATGTCGAGCGACAGGCCGTCGGCCTCGCGGGTCTTCTCGCCGCGGCGGAAGCGCCAGCCGCCGGCGACCCAGGCGGAGACCTCCGCGACGGTGTCGAGGATCTGCTCGACGACGAACTCGGCGACGATCTCGCCGTCGACGTAGCCGAGGTGGACGAGGAGCTCGCCCAGCCGCCAGCCGGCGAGCTCGCCGGCCTGGCTCGCGAGGGCCTCCTCGAGGGCCTCGCGCGTGACCGCGCCGGCGGCCACGAGGCGTACGCCGAGCAGCGGCCGCGGCCCGGGAGCCGTCGCGGCGTAGAGCCGACCCTCACGCAGGAACAGGACGGCGTCGGCGCTCTCGCCGCGCTCGTCTCGGCGGCGGACGTGGACCCCGCCGGTCGCACGGGCGGCCGCCAGGAGCCGGAGGATGTCAGGCAGCGGTCCGTCGGCCAGATCGCCTTCCTGCATGCTCGCCTCCTCACGGTCCGGGGCGGTCCATCGCGCCGACGCGCGCCGGAACGCCGACTCTCGATGTCTCGGCAGCGGCGGGGCCGGTGTTGAGCCGCGACGCCGCGCCACGCTCCGTGACGAGGCCGTTTGCGGAGAGTCATAGTGGGTCGTCCGGCCTCAACCGGTTCGCCCGGCGGTCGACACCTCCGGGGAAGCGCGGTACGCCGACGACGGCGTCCGCAGAGGAGCAGGGAGGGTCACCGTGGACGGTGCAGTGGAGGGTGTCGTCGACGGCGGTCACCGCCGGATCGACCACGTGCTCGCCGACGACTACGCGACGGGGCTGGCCGACCTGCCGCTCGCGGAGCTGCGGTCCCGCCGCGAGGAGGCGGACCAGGAGGAGACCGACCTGTCGTACCTCCGCCGGCTGCTGCAGGCGCGGCTGGACCTCGTCGTGGCCGAGCAGGACCGCCGGGCGAGCGGCGCGGGCACGCCGACCGACGTCGTCGCGTACCTCAGCCGGGTGCTCGCCGATGACCGCGCGCCGTCCCGGGGCTCGGGCCGCCACGCGACGCACGAGCCGAGCCGTGCGGGCGAGAGCCGCCGCTACGTCGAGCAGCTGGTGTCCGACGAGCTGCTGACCGCGCTCACCGAGACGCCCGACGCCGACCTCGAGGAGGCCCGGGCCGTGCTGGCACACGGCGAGGCCGAGATCTCCGCCCAGCGGCACGCGGTCCAGGCGGTCCTGGACGCGCTGACCGCCGAGGTCGGACGGCGGTACCGCGACGGCGAGGCGAGCGTGGACACGCTGCTGTCCGAGGGCACCCTGCACGAGTAGGTGCTAGCCAGGTGCTTGCAACTGCTAGCACACCGCGGTAGCGTCGACCCCGTCAGCGAACGACGGGAGGTGCGCGGTGGCAGCGATCGGCAAGCCGGGCATCCCCGGTGTCCTGACCGGCTCGGTCCCGGCGATCAGCTCCGTCCGCGACCTCGGCGGCTACATCCGCGAGCAGCGCAAGACGGCACAGATCAGCCTGCGCCAGCTCGCCCTGCAGGCGGGCGTGTCCAACCCGTACCTGTCCCAGATCGAGCGCGGCCTGCGCCACCCGTCGGCCGAGATCCTGCAGCAGATCGCGAAGGCGCTGCGGATCTCCGCGGAGGCGCTCTACGTGCAGGCCGGGATCCTCGACGAGCGGCACGTCAGCAACGACACGACGAGCGCGATCCTCGCCGACGCCGCACTGACCGAGCGCCAGAAGCAGGTGCTGCTCGAGATCTACACGTCCTTCCACGACAGCGACGGCGCGTCCGTCGCCGACGCCGTCGCCACGCCCTGAGCACCCAGCACCCCCGAACCACAGGAGGCACGACATGACCGACACGAAGGCACTCCCCATCCCCAGCGCGATCGTCAAGCCGCTGTACGCCTACGTCGGCGCCGGCCGCGCCGCGTACGACGCCGCCACCAAGGCCGCGAAGACGCTCCCGGGCTCGTACACCGCGGCCGCCAAGGCCCGGCAGGACGCCATCACCACCCAGGTCAGGGAGCTGCGCGGCAGCGTCCGGGCCCAGGTGAAGGAGCTCCCGGCCGCGGCCAAGGAGCTGCGCGGCACCGCCCGTACGCAGGTCAAGGAGCTCCCCGAGCTGCTCAAGGGCCTGCCGGCGAAGGCCACCGAGCTGCAGAGCCAGGCGACCACCCGCGCGACCGCGGCTCCGACGCAGGCACGCGAGCAGCTCGAGGAGCTCCGCACCTACGCGACAGAGCTCCCCGAGACCGTCACCAAGCTGCAGAAGCAGGCAGCCGACCGGTTCGCCACGCTGCAGCACGACGCCACCGCCCGGCTCGAGAAGGTCCAGGAGACGGTGACCACCTCCTACGAGGAGTACGCCACCCGCGGCGAGGAGCTCGTCGCCTCGCTGCGCGGCGAGACCCCGGCTGCCGTCGCGGCCCCCCCGGCGCCGAAGAAGACGGCGCCGGCCCGGAAGCCGGCGGTCGCCAAGACCAGCGCCCCCAAGGCGCCGAAGGCACAGGCGAAGGCCGCCGCCAGCAAGGCCGACGTCGCGACGGGCGCTGCCGCGGTCGCGTCCTCGGTGGAGGACCTCACCGGCGCCGCGACCGAGACGCTGGACGAGCTGCTCGCCGACGCCAAGCACGACCTCGCGTCCGCGGTCGAGGCGGCCGAGGAGAGCCGGAGCGCGGACACGACGGTGATCGCGCCGCCGTTCTCCGACAGCTGATCGTCGCCCCGCTCACGCCCCCGCAGCCCTCGTGGCTGCGGGGGCGTCGCGCGTCCTAGGCTCGGGCCGTGCGGCTGGAGCTGGCGCTGGGGGACCTCACGGCCGAGCGTGTCGATGCGGTCGTCAACGCCGCGAACTCCTCGCTCGCCGGCGGCGGCGGGGTGGACGGAGCCATCCACCGGGCTGCGGGCCCGGAGCTGGCAGCCGCGTGCCGGGAGCTGCGGCACACGGACTGGCCCGAGGGTCTGCCGGCCGGCGAGGCGGCGGCCACCCCCGGCTTCGACCTCGAGGCGAGGTGGGTGATCCACACCGTCGGCCCGGTGTGGTCGGCGGGGCAGGCGGGTCGCCGGCGTCCGCTGCTCGCCTCCTGCCACACCCGTGCGCTCGCGGTCGCCGACTCCCTGGGCGCGCGGAGCGTCGCGTTCCCGGCGATCTCGACCGGCGTGTACGGGTGGCCGGTCGACGATGCGGCCCGGACCGCCGTCGCCGCGGTGCGCTCGGCCGCGACCGACGTCGAGCTGGTGCGGTTCGTCCTGTTCTCCGACGACGCCTACGACAGCTTCGCGGCGGCCGCGTCGTAGCGGTCCAGCAGCAGCCTCGCCACCGCCGGGTGGTCGCCGATCACGTCGGTCACCGCGGCGCCGCCCGCCGCCGCGGCGATGCGGTCGGCGAACTGCCCCGGTGACAGCAGCCACCGCAGCACCACGCAGTCCGGCGTGACCACCTCGCCGACGGTCGGCGTTGCGGCGGAGGCGAAGGCAGCGGTCACCGGTCGCCCGATCCGGTCCGCGAGCAGCCCGGCGAACCGCACGGTCTCGGCGTTGGCCGACGCGTGGCTGGTGCCGGCGGTCGCCAGGACGACGGGGCCGGTGCGGTCGCCGAGGCGGTCGACCGCGACGGGCAGCAGCGCGGGGTCGGCGCCGAGCACGTCGGC
>CAJCIY010000220.1 GCA_903970495.1 Candidatus Melainabacteria bacterium
GAACTCGCGGATCGCGTTCGCTTCGAACGTGCCCTGCGGCGGCGACCAGAAGCGGTCGACGAATCGCTGTCGGGGGACGCGCGCCAACGCCCCGAGGACGGTTGGCATCACTCCGAGCACCTCGAGCTGTCGAAGCATCAATCGGAGCGAGATCAGCGACTGCGCGTCAAGCCCTTCCACGCCGCCATGTTCTACTGCCTCGTCGACGCCGAGTGGGACTACTGGCGGCGGGTGTGGACGGCGCGCGATCACCGAGGGCCTCGTGACGTGGGCTCACGTCCAAAATGTAGACTTTGAACTCGGGGAGCGCGACCACTTCGCTCGCGAGCGGAGCATGAGGGGGCTATGCCGGCCCGGGCAACCGCGGCCGCTCGCTGAGGCTGCTCGGCTCGAGCAGCCTCGCGGTTCATCGACCGAATCGCCGGTCACGCTGGGCATAGTCACGCAACGCTCGGAGAAAGTCCACCCGGCGGAACGCCGGCCAGTACGGATCGACGAAAACGCACTCCGCGTAGGCGCTCTGCCAGAGCAGGAAGCCGGACAGGCGCTGCTCCCCCGACGTACGGATGAGCAGGTCGGGGTCGGGCTGGCCGCGGGTGTAGAGGTGCTCGGCGATGTGCTCGACGTCGAGGTAGCCGGCGACCTCCTCGATCGTCGCGCCCGCGGCCGCGTGCTCGACCAGCAGGCTGCGGACGGCGTCGGCGATCTCGCGCCGGCCGCCGTAGCCGACCGCGACGTTGACCTCGATCATCGAAGCCGGCAGGACGGCTGTCGCCTCCTCCGCCGACTTCAGCGCCGTGGCGGTCGCCTCGGGGAGCAGGTCGAGCGATCCCACGCCACGGATCCGCCAGCGGCGGCGGGCGGCGAGGTCGCCGACGGTTTCCTCGATGATCCGCAGCAGCGGATCGAGCTCCTCGGCGTCGCGGGAGAGGTTGTCGGTCGACAGCAGCCAGAGCGTGACGACCTCGACGCCGGCGTCCTCGCACCAGTCGAGCAGGTCGACGATCTTGTCCGCGCCGGCCTGGTGGCCGTGGTTGACGTCGGTCAGACCGACCGACCGCGCCCAGCGACGGTTCCCGTCGAGCATGACGCCGACATGACG
This sequence comes from Candidatus Melainabacteria bacterium, assembly GCA_903970495.1. Lineage (GTDB taxonomy): Bacteria > Actinomycetota > Actinomycetes > Mycobacteriales > CAJCIY01 > CAJCIY01. The sequence continues at coordinate 1,103 of CAJCIY010000220.1, forward strand.
CGGGGTGTCGGCGCCGGCGAGCTGTCGGGTCAGCCGCCGCTCGTACCCGCCGTAGACGAGGTCGCGGACACCCACGACGCGAGGGTACGCCGCACCACCGCCAGCCTGTGCACGCGCGACCCCGCTCCGTACGTGCACAACGTCGGCGGCTTCGACCTTGTGCACGCGGACCGGCGGGTTTCGGTGCACAACGTCGAACCGAAGCGACGGCGGCGACGACGAAGGCCGGCCCGCAGCGCGCGGACCGGCCCCGAGCCGTGAGGGTGGAGGGGCTAGGAGCCGGCCGCCTCGAGGCGCGCGACGAGGCTCTCGTACTGCGACCACAGGATCGCCGGGAGCTTGTCGCCGAAGGTCTCGAAGTGCTCGGGGATGAGCGCCGCCTCCTGCTTCCAGATGTCGACGTCCACCGCGAGCAGCTCGTCCATCGCAGCGTCCGGGACGTCGATCCCCTCGAGGTTGAGGGCGTCCTTCGGCGGCACGATGCCGATCGGGGTGTCGATGCCCTCGGCCGTGCCCTCGAGCCGGTCGACGATCCACTCGAGCACGCGGCTGTTCTCGCCGAACCCGGGCCACAGGAACTTCCCGTCCTCGCCCTTGCGGTACCAGTTGACGTAGAAGATCTTCGGCAGCTTGTCCTCGGACTCGGCCTTCGCGCCGACGTCGAGCCAGTGCGCGAAGTAGTCGCCCATGTGGTAACCGCAGAACGGCAGCATCGCGAACGGGTCGCGGCGCAGCTGGCCGATCTGGCCGGCCGCCGCGGCGGTCGTCTCGGACGACACCGTCGAGCCGAGGAACACCCCGTGCGCCCAGTCGCGGGACTGTGTGACCAGCGGCACCGCGGTCGCACGGCGGCCGCCGAAGAGGATCACGTCGATCGGGACGCCGGCCGGGTCCTGCCACTCGTCGGCGATCGTCGGACACTGCCCGGCCGGGACGGTGAAGCGGGCGTTCGGGTGCGCGGCGGGCGTCGTGGACTCGGGCGTCCAGTCGTTGCCCTTCCAGTCGGTGAGGTGCGCCGGCTTCTCGTCGGTCAGGCCCTCCCACCACACGTCACCATCGTCGGTGAGCGCGACGTTGGTGAAGATCGCGTTGCCGGTCAGCGTCTTGATCGCGTTGAGGTTGGTCGACTCGCCGGTGCCGGGCGCGACGCCGAAGAACCCGAACTCCGGGTTGATGGCGTGCAGCTTGCCGTCCTCGGCGTAGCGCATCCAGGCGATGTCGTCGCCGACGGTCTCGACCTTCCAGCCGGGGATGGTCGGCTCGAGCATCGCGAGGTTGGTCTTGCCGCAGGCCGACGGGAAGCCGGCCGCGAGGTAGCGGACCTTCCCGCTCGGCGGCGTCAGCTTGAGGATCAGCATGTGCTCGGCCATCCAGCCCTCGTCGCGGGCCATGACCGAGGCGATGCGCAGCGCGTAGCACTTCTTGCCGAGGAGGGCGTTGCCGCCGTAGCCCGATCCGTACGACCAGATCTCGCGGGTCTCGGGGAAGTGGGTGATGTACTTCGTCTCGTTGCAGGGCCATGCGACGTCGGCCTGGCCCTCGGCGAGCGGGGCGCCGACGGAGTGCACGGCCTTGACGTAGAAGCCGTCGGTGCCGATCTCCTGCAGGGCGGCCGTCCCCATCCGGGTCATGATCTTCATCGAGACCACGACGTACGCGGAGTCGGTGATCTCGACGCCGAGCTGGCTGATGTTCGAGCCGAGCGGGCCCATGCAGAAGGGCACGACATACATCGTGCGGCCCTTCATCGCGCCGTCGAAGAGCCCGTTCAGGATGCCCTTCATCTCGGCCGGGGCCATCCAGTGGTTGGTCGGGCCGCAGTCGGCCTCGTCCTCGGAGCAGATGAAGGTGCGGTCCTCGACGCGCGCGACGTCGGTCGGGTCGCTGGCGGCGTAGTACGAGTTGGGGCGCTTGGCCTCGTTGAGCTTGGTGAACGTGCCGGCCGCGACGAGCTCGCCGGCGAGGCGGTCGTACTCGGCGTCGGAGCCGTCGCACCAGACGACGCGGTCGGGCTTCGCGAGAGCGGCCACCTCCGCGACCCACGCGATCAGGTCCTGGTTGTCGGTCTGTGCCGCATCCAGGCCGGGGATCTCTGTCTCGTCGCTGAGGGTCGTCATGGCCGTGCTCCTCGCCGGATCGTAGAAACGCCACTGCCCGCATACCCCAGGCTTTCCGGGTACGCGGTGTTTCCTCGATGGTACGCAGGGATGAACAGCCGTGGTGTGCAGGGACCTATGGCATCCGCCACATCGATGCTTCTCATCGGGGGCTCAGGTGCAGGTCAGACCGGGAACGAGCGCGTCACCCCGATCGTCCCTACGGTGAGGGGCGACGGCGGCCGATGCCACTGACCGGCACCACCGCGGCGCGCGGTCGCCGGCAGCAGACGGGAGCGGCATGAGCACCGAGGGCGTCGGCGGGGCACGTGAGCTCGTCGTGCACGTCCGCGACCTGGTGAAGCCCCGGATGCGCGGCTACCTCCACCAGTACGCGTTCGCCTCCTGCCTCGTCACCGGGGTCGTCCTGGTCTCGCTCGCGCCCGACACCCGCGCCCGGATAGGCGCCGTCATCTACGCGGTGTGCCTCGCCGGCCTGTTCGGGATCTCCGCGGCCTACCACCGCGTCCACTGGAGCGAGCGCGCCCACCGCGTGATGGCGCGGCTCGACCATTCGATGATCTTCGTCTTCATCGCCGGGACGTACACGCCGTTCGGGCTGCTGGTGCTGCACGGCCTGACGTCGGTGATCGTGCTCGCGGTCGTCTGGACCGGTGCGCTGCTCGGCGTGCTGACCCAGGTGCTGTGGCTGCACGCGCCGCGCTTCGCGGTCCTGCCGCTCTACCTCGTCCTCGGCTGGACGGCGGTCGCCATCGTGCCGCAGCTGCTGCACGCCGGCGTCGCGCCGTTCGTGCTGCTCTGCGTCGGCGGAGCCGCGTACACGGTGGGGGGCGTCGTCTACGCGATCCGCCGCCCGGACCCGGCGCCGAAGGTCTTCGGCTACCACGAGGTCTTCCACGCCATGACCTGTGTGGCGGCGCTGTGCCACTACATCGCGATCAGCTTCGCGGTGTACGCCGTCGCCACCTGACCGCCCGCTAGCCTCGGGCCGGTGCCGGAGGGACCGCTGGACGGGCTGCTCGTCGTCGACCTCTCGCGGGTGCTCGCCGGGCCGTTCACCTGCATGCTGCTCGCCGACCTCGGCGCCCGCGTGGTCAAGGTCGAGCGGCCGGGGACCGGCGACGACTCCCGGGCGTACGGGCCGTTCCTGCGCGGTGAGTCGCTGTACTTCGCCCGGGTCAACCGCGGCAAGGAGTCGATCGCGGTCGACCTCAAGTCCGCCGACGGCCGCGCCGTCCTCGACGCGCTGCTGGGCCGCGCCGACGCGGTCGTGGAGAACTTCCGCCCCGGCGTGATGGACCGACTGGGGTACGGCCCGGCCGCGCTGGCCGAGCGCTTCCCGCGGCTCGTCGCGCTGTCGCTGTCGGGTTTCGGCCACAGCGGGCCGTGGTCGCAGCGGCCCGCGTACGACGCGGTGGTGCAGGCGATGAGCGGCGTCATGGCGATCACCGGCGAGCCGGGCCGTGCGTGGGCCAAGCCCGGGGTGCCGATCGCCGACCTGTCCGCCGGCCTCTACGGCGCGGTCGCCGTGCTGGCCGCGCTGCGCGAGCGCGACGCCACCGGCCGCGGCCAGCACCTCGACATCGCGATGTTCGACACGACGGTCTCGCTGCTCGAGGGCGCGGCGCTGCGGTTCCTCGCGACCGGCGAGAACCCGGGCAGCATCGGCAACGCGCACTTCGCGATCGCGCCGTTCGACACGTTCGCCTGCTCCGACCGCGCGATCACGATCTGCGCGGCGAACGACGCGCTGTTCGGAGCGCTGTGCGGCGTGCTGGGTCTCGCGCTGGCGGCCGACGAGCGGTACGCCTCTAACGCGCTGCGGCACGAGCACCGCGAGGCGCTCAAGGTCGAGCTCGAGGCGGCGCTCGCTGCCGACGGCGCGGCGGGCTGGCTGGAGCGGCTCGGTGCGGCGGGCGTGCCGTGCGGACCGGTGATGGACGTGGCGGAGGCGGTCGGGTCGGAGCAGACGGCCGCGCGGCGGATGGTGGTCGACGCCGGCGGGCTGCCCGTACCCGGGAACCCCGTGAAGTCCTCGGCGCACCCGGACCCGACGGCGTTCCCGCCGGCACCGGCGCTGGACGCCGACGGCCCTGCGCTCCGGGCCGAGCTCGGCCTCTAGTTCGACGTTGTGCACGCGTACTGGTGAGTACGTGTGCACAAGGTCGGACGCCTCGACGTTGTGCACGGTGGCGCCGCAGCCGGACAGACGGGTGCGGCGG
>CAJCIY010000221.1 GCA_903970495.1 Candidatus Melainabacteria bacterium
CGCCGTCGCCCGCCTCGACCCGCCGGTCCACGAAGTAGTGGCAGGCGTTCAGACCGTCGGTCATGCTGGGCACCGCCTTCGCTCCCTCGCGAACCGTGACGCACGACACACTACGCAGGACGATCCGGGCGTCAACAGTTCGTAGCACGATGCACCGTGGTGTGATCGACTGTGCCCATGGCGGAGTCAGGTCCCGGCGCACGGCGGCGCGAGGCGGGCGCGGCCAGCGCGCGGTCGCTGCTGCTGACGCTGCTCGGCGAGTTCGTGCTCCCGCGCGGGGCACCGACCTGGACCGGTTCGCTGGTGGCCGCGCTCGCCGAGCTCGGCGTCGAGGAGAAGACCGCGCGCCAGGCCCTGATGCGCACCGCGAGCGAGCAGCTGCTGACCGCGGAGCGCACCGGCCGGCGTACGCGGTGGCACCTGACCGACCAGGGGACCGCGCTGCTGCGCGAGGGGACCGAGCGGATCTACGGCTTCGGCCGCAAGGTCGCCGAGTGGGACGGACGGTGGCTGGTCCTCGCGGTCAGCGTCCCGGAGAGCCAGCGGCAGCTGCGGCACAGCCTGCGGACGCGGCTGACCTGGGCCGGCCTCGGCTCGCCGATGCCCGGGCTGTGGCTCACCCCTGACGTCGGCAAGGAGACGCAGGTGCAGGCGGTGCTCGACGACCTCGGCGTCGACGCGTACGCCTTCACCGGTCCGCTCGGTGCCGTCGGCGACCGCGACCAGCTGGTGGTCGACGCCTGGCACCTCACGGACGTCGAGGCGAGCTACCGCGCGTTCCTGGCCGACTTCGCGTCCTACCGCGTCGGCCGGCCCGAGGAGGCCTTCGCCTCGCAGGTGCGTCTGGTCCAGGCGTGGCGGCGGTTCCCGTTCCTGGACCCGGGCCTGCCGGCCGAGCTGCTGCCGCCGACCTGGCCCGGTACGCGGGCGGCGACGCTCTTCCACCACCGGCACGACCGGTGGGACGAGGCCGCCCAGGCGTACTGGGACTCGCTCGAGCAGACCTCGTCCGAGCGGATCTAGTTCTCGGACCTGCCAGCGAGTCCGAAGCGGCCAGCGAATCCGTCAGGATTCGAAGCGCACATAGTCGAACTCGACGGACTGCTGGTTGATCCCCTGCGGCGGCGCGGCGATCCAGCCGGCGAACTCCCCCGGCTCGTACACCGGGACCATCAGCGCGGCGACGGCGGCGCGGTCCTCGGGCGTCGGCACCCAGTCGGTGAGCTTCGCGGCGAACTCCTCGGCCTCGACCACCTCGCCTTCGGGCGTCACGCAGTGACCGGCGTACGTGCCGACCTTCCGGAAGAAGCCCTCGTGCGGCAACGTCAGCCGCTCCGACAGGCCGGCGTCCTCGAGCGCCTGGTTCCAGCGGCGGACGCCGTTCTCGCAGTCGGCGACGTACTCGTCGCGCAGGTCGAGGTTGAGCGCGTTGAGCAGCGGCACCTGCCGCTCGACGATCGCGCCGCCCTCGACGGTGCGCATGGTGCGCGTCGCGCCGTGCAGGACGTGGTCGTCCTTGCGCTTGGTCTCGCCCCAGCGGCCCTTGAGACCGGAGGTGTAGTACTTCCCGGCGTTGGAGGACTGCTCGGAGCCGAACAGGTCCATCGACACCGCGAACTGGAAGTTCAGGTACTTCTGGATCACCGCGAGCGGGATCCCGCCGAAGGCCCAGATGTCCTCGGTGCCGTGCTCCTGCATGAGCTGGGCGGTCCGCTCGACGGTGCGCTGCACCCCGGTGGTGCCCACGAACATGTGGTGGGCCTCCTCCTTGAGCATGAACTCGCAGGTGCGCGCCAGCGGGTCGAACGCCGACTCCTTCAACGTGCCGAGCTGGTACTTGCCGTCGCGGTCGGTGAAGTAGGTGAACATGAAGAACTGCAGCCAGTCGGTGGTGTCCTCGTTGAACGCGCCGAGGATCCGCGGGCTGTCGGCGTCGCCGGAGTTCCGCTTCAACAGCTGCTCGGCCTCCTCGCGGCCCTCCCGGCCGAAGAACGCGTGCAGCAGGTAGACCATCGCCCACAGGTGACGGCCCTCCTCCACGTTGACCTGGAACAGGTTGCGCATGTCGTACAGGCTCGGTGCCGTCGCACCCAGCTGCCGCTGCTGCTCCACCGACGCGGGCTCGGTGTCGCCCTGCACCGTGATCAGCCGCAGCAGGTCCGCGCGGTACTCACCCGGGACCGTCTGCCACGCCGGCTCGCCCTTGTGGTCGCCGAAGGCGATGGTCCGGTCCGGGTCGGCCTCCGCCAGGAAGATCCCCCAGCGGTACTCCTCCATCGGCACGTAGTCGAAGTGCGCCCAGCCGTCCCGGCCCACCGCGACCGCCGTGCGGAGGTAGACATCCCGCGTCGGGATCGCGGGACCGAGCTGCTGCCACCAGTCGATGAACTTCGGCTGCCAGCCCTCCAACGCCCGCTGCAGCCGCCGGTCGGTCGCGAGGTCCACGTTGTTCGGGATCTTCTGCGCGTAGTCGATCGGGCTCGTCGGCCCCGTCGGCTCGGGCGCGGTCCCCGTACGGGTTTGCTCGGTGGACACCGACATCGCTGGCCTCCTCCATGAAGTCCTACGTCTGCTTAGTCTGACGTCAGCAGCATGTAGCACATCTGCACGCGGCGCAAGGACGGCCGCTGCGCCAGGCCCGGTGCTCGGCCCCGAGGCCGAGGCCTACGCGGCGCACGACGCCCGGGCGGAGGTCGGCGCTGCTCGAGGTCCGCGAGCCGGCCTAGCATCCGAGGCATGGAGACGGTGCGTCAGGTCGTCGTGTTCGATGCCGCGGACCTCGGTGCCGAGAGCGCCTTCTGGGCCGGGCTGCTCGGCGGCCGCGTCTTCTCCGACGACACCTGGCACAGCGTGGTCGACGCCGCCGGCGAGTGGCGCATCGGCGTGCAGCTCGCACCGGGCCACGTACCTCCCGACTGGCCGGACGGGGCGCCGCAGCAGGTCCACCTCGACCTGCACGTCGAGGACGCCCGCGCCGCGCACGAGCAGGCGACGGCCCTCGGCGCGCGGCTGCTCCAGCCCGCCGCCGACCTCGGGAGCGAGGAGGGCCACCAGGTGTACGCCGACCCGGCGGGCCATCCCTTCTGCATCGGCTGGGGGCACCCGTCGAAGGAGTCGCTCGCCGCCTTCGTCGCCCGGAGCAGCTGACAAGGGACGGCGTGAGGGGACGCGCGCGAGCTGGGCCGTGATCGAGGACGACGGCTCGGTGATCGGGTCGGTGGGTCTCTCCCGCCTCGCACTCTCGTCGTCGCCGTTCCCGCCGGTCCGCGCGACGATCGCCGGGTCAGTCGAGGTAGAGGAACCCGTACGCCTCGTCGCGGACGCGAACCCCCGCGGCGGCGAGCGCCTCGTCCCAGTCGCCCGTGCACGCGGGGTCAGCGGCGACCATGCCGTGGTCCGCGGTCAGCAGGATCGCCGTCCCGTCGGTAAGCCCGCGCTCGTCGAGCAGGTCGAGCAGCACCCCCAGCCGGCGGTCGCTGTCGACCAGGCCGGCCGTCGCGATCGGTGAGTGCGCGCCGCCCGCGTGGTGCGCGGCGTCGGTCAGGGTGACGTTCCACCACGCGACCCGCGGCACCTCCGGCGCGCCGTACAGGGTCAGCACCTGCTGCAGCCCGAGGGCGTCGATCTGCGTCGACCAGCGGTAGTCGCTGGTGCCGAGGTGCTCGGCGGTCGCGTGCGGGTCGCCGTCGGCCGGCGGCAGCGCCGCGTGGAGCGACCGCGCGCCGTCGGAGGTGCCGGCGGCGCGGACCAGCCCGAAGGTCGAGTAGTCGGCGCCGCGGTCGATCGGCTCGTTGACGCACGCCGTCCGCACGTCGCCGGCCAGCTCCCAGAGGGTCCGTACGCCGGGCCGCAGCAGGTCGCACGCGGTGTGCCAGGTCGACTGGTCGTTGGCCACCACCGTGCGCTGCAGCGCCCGGTCCCAGTACGCGTTGTTGACGATGCCGTGCCGGCCCGGGCCGACGCCCGTCAGCGCGCAGGTGTGGTTGACGAGCGTGACGCTCGGGAACTCGGCGACCGCACCGCTGTCGTACGCGCGCCCCGCGGCGATCAGCCGGGCGACGTGGGGCAGCATCCCGGAGCGAGCGCCCTCGTAGAGCGCCGCGGCGTTCGCACCGTCCCACAGCAGCCCGAGGACCCTCGTGGCAGAAGCGTTCTCGGCGAGCGGCACACCGTCGAGACCGTCGGGTACGTCGAGCCCGGCCAGTGCGAGCAGCGTCGGCGCGACGTCGACCGTCCGCGCGGAACCCCGGACCGGCCCGACGGGATCGACGCCCGGGCCGGCGAGGACCAGCGGCGCCCGCGACTGCAGGACGCCGAGCGAACCGTGCTCGCCGAGGTGGCCGCCGCGCTCGGGCCAGTGGTGGGCGTCGGTGTGGACGACGGCGAGGTCGGGCGCGCGGTCGGCGTCGGCGAACGCGGAGCGCAGCCGCGCGGCGGCGTGCGGGTAGTGGTCGAGCTCGGGTGCGGCCCGCTCGACAGTGCCGAGCAGCGCCCGCGGATCCTGGCGGGCGAGCGGGTCCTCGCCCTCGAGCGGCCGGTGGCCGCCGGCGGTGACCACGCACGACCCGCGGTGCGTGGCGACGGTGAGCTCGTCAGCGCCCGACCGCCACGCGACCAGGGCGACGACGCCGGCGAGGTCCGGCCCGGTCAGGACCTCGACGGCGCGCTGCAGGTCGGCGGCCCCGTCCCCGGTGCGTACGGACCGGAAGACGCGGTCGGGAAGAGATCGGAAGAGCGTCGTGTAGGGAAAGA
>CAJCIY010000222.1 GCA_903970495.1 Candidatus Melainabacteria bacterium
GCACGATGAGCGCGAGCCACACCAGCGCGAAGCCCGCCAGCTCGTAGCCCGGCAGCGGCTCGTGGCGCACGCCGACGCCGACCGCCAGCTGCAGCACCGGGGTGAGGTACTGCAGGAGCCCGAGACTGGAGAGCGGCAGCCGGCTCGCCGCGCCGGCGAACAGCAGCAGCGGGACGGCCGTGACCAGGCCGGCGGAGACCAGCAGCACTGGGTGACCGACGCCGTGGCCGGCGAAGGTGCCGTGGCCGGACAGGTTCAGCGCGAGCAGCAGGGCGACGGCCGGCACGGTCAGGACGCCGGCCTCGGCGAACAGCCCCTCCAGCGCGGGGACGTCCACCTGCTTCTTGACCAGCGCGTAGCTGCCGAAGCTGAGCGCCAGGACCAGCGCCAGCCACGGCGGGGTGCCGAGGCCGACGGTGATGACGAGGACGGCGACGAGCCCGACGCCAAGCGCCGTCCACTGCGCCCGCCGTAGCCGCTCGCCGAGGACGGCCACGCCGAGGGCGACGGTCACCAGCGGGTTCACGAAGTAGCCGAGCGCGGCCTCGACGACGTGGTGGTCGTCGACCGCGTAGATGTAGACGCCCCAGTTGACGGCGATGAGCCCACTCGCGAGCGACAGCCGCAGGAGGGCGCGACGGGAGATGCGCGGTCGTCGTCGGAGCAGCAGCAGGATCAGGCCGGTCGACAGCGTCGAGAACGCGATGCGGCTCGCGAGCACCTCGAACGTCCCGGCCGGGTCGAGCAGCGGGAAGTAGAGCGGGAAGCTGCCCCAGACCGCGTACGCCAGGAAGCCGTATGCGTAACCCCGGCGCTCCACGGCTGCGACGCTAGCGGCCGCACCGTCGCCGGGTCGCGCGGGTTCCGGTCACGGCGTCCACCGGTACGGGGTGGTGGTGTCGACGACCCGCATCCCGAGGCGTTCGAGGATCGGCCGGCTGTCGGGCGTGCAGTCGACCTGCAACCAGCGGTGGCCGGCCGCGGCGGCGAGCTCCGCGCGACGCCGGACCAGCGCGCGGTAGACGCCGCGGCCGCGCCATGCGGCGAGCGTCGAGCCGCCCCAGAGGCTGGCGAGCTGGACGCCGGAGGGCAGCCGTACCCAGCCGTGGCAGACGACCTCGTCGCCGGCGACCGCGACCAGGATCTGCAGCTGCGCCGGGTCGTGGTCGCGTTCGTCGAACACCTCCGCGAACATGTCCGGCCGCGGCTGACCCCAGACCGCCTCGGACAGGCCGTTGAGACCGGGGATGTCCGCCCGCCCGGCGGCACGGATCTCGATGCCCTCGACGGCGTCGTGGCCCGCGGTCGCGGCGAGCACGGCAGCCACCTCGCCGACCACGAACGACTCGGGCTCGTCGGCCACGAAGCCTGCCGCCGCGAGCCGCTCGCCGAGGTCGGCCGGGGTGTCGCGGCCGTAGGTCTTCCACTCGAAGGACCTGCCGGCGAAGTGCTCGACGGCGTCGGCGATGGCGGCATCGGCGGTCGTCTCGTCGAGGTCGCTCCACTCGACGTACGAGCTCTCGCTGCCCGCCGGTGCGGTCACCCACAGCACCCGGTCGGTGGCGTGGACGACGAAGCCGGGCGGCACCGCGCCCGAGCGGCGTACCTGGGCGTCGTGGGCGGCGAGCACTGCGTGGATGTCCATCGGGGTCAGGATGCCCCCGTCGTCCAGCGCGATCGGACCGAGCGCGGCCGCGTCGCGTAGAACGCGACGGCGGCCGCGGCGGCCACGTTGAGCGAGTCGACGCCGTGGCTCATCGGGATCCGGACCGGCGTGGCCAGCTCGAGGGCGGCCGGTGACAGGCCCGGTCCCTCGGCGCCGAGCAGCAGCGCCAGCCGCTCGCCGTCGACCGCACCGATGTCGGTCGGTGCCGACGGGCTCAGCGCCAGGAGCCGGAACCCCTTGTGCTGCAGGGCTTCCAGCGCACCCGGCCACGGCTCTGCCCGGGCGTAGGGCACGGCGAAGACCGCCCCCATGCTGACGCGCACGGCGCGGCGGTAGAGCGGGTCGGCGCACGAGGGCGAGAGCAGCACGGCGTCGACGCCGAGCGCCGCGGCCGCCCGGAAGATCGCCCCGACGTTGGTGTGGGTGTTGACGTCTTCGAGGACGGCGACCCGCCCGGCGTTCGCCACGATGTCCGCCGCGGCGGCCAGCGGCCGCCGGGCGAAGCAGGCGAGCGCGCCCCGGTGGACGTGGAAGCCGGTGATCTCGCGCAGCAGCTCCGGGCTGCCGACGTAGACCGGCGCGTCGAGCCCGTCGACGGTGGCGAGCCACTTCGGGGAGACCAGCCCGGACAGCGGCCGGTAGCCCGCGGCCAGCGCGCGGCGGATCACCAGCTCGCCCTCGGCGATGAAGATGCCGTGCTCCGGCTCGAGCCGCCTGCGCAGGTCGACGTCGGTCAGGGTCCGGAAGTCGGCGATGCGCGGGTCGTCGACGCGCTCGATCGGGATCACGGCGGGATCGATCAGAACGGCCGCAGCCCCAGGTGCGGCCCGACGATCGCCGACACCACGAGCCCGCCGACCAGCAGTGCGCCGGCCAGGCGGACGTGGACGAAGCAGACCGCGGCGTACCAGAGCGGCCACACCGGGAAGTTCGCCGGCCGCTCCGCCGGCGCCGGCCGCGAGAGCGCGCCCCAGACCTTCCGCGCCAACGGGACCGCACCGAGCGCGAGCAGCGCCGTCCAGGGCAGCGCCCGCAGGGCGACGGTGAGGACCACCAGCACGTAGAAGCCGGCGATCAGCCCCCGCGTCGCGGCCAGCGACCGCTCCCGGCCGAGCAGCACCGGGAGGGTACGGATGCCCAGCGGGGCGTCGTACGGGGTCTTGTCGGTGTGCTTGCCCATGAGCACCGTGGTGCACAGCAGCGCGTACGGCATCGCGGCCAGCCACACCTGCCACGGCAGGTGCCCCGTCGCCGAGAAGTAGGTGCCCGCCACCATCAGCGGCCCCCACGTGACCAGCACGTCGAGCTCGCCCAGGCCGCGTTTCTTCAGTCGCAGCGGCGGCGCGGTGTAGGCGTACGACAGGGCGAAGCCGCCGATCGCGAAGGCCAGCACCGGCCAGCCGCGGAGCACCGCCAGCACGACCATGATCACGAGGTCGGCGACGTTGACGGCGAGGGCCGTGACCGCCAGCTGCCGGCGGGTGGTGAGGCCCGACAGGATCGGGTGCGGTGCGTACATGGCCCGGGGGTAGGCGGCGGTGTCCTGGCCGACCTCGGTGTCGAACAGGTCGTTCATCAGGTTGTTGGCGACGTGCGCGCCGATGATGCCGACGAGCGCCAGCCCGAGGTCGCCCCAGGAGAAGCCGGGCTCGCGGACCGCGAGGAGGCCGGCGACCAGCCCGGCGAACAACGTCATCGGCACCACGGCGAGCCGGGTCAGCACGATCCACTTCGCGGCGCGGTCGACGTGACCGGTCGGCGGGTTGGTGGTGGTCGCGGCGTAGAGCCAGCCCGCGCCACGCTGTCGCACCGTCGGGTGCTCGGGCACGTGCGTCGCCGGCGGGAGCTCCGGTGCGCGCAGGGCGGTGGTCACCCGATCAGGGTGACACGGGCTCAGCCGAAGCGGCCGGTGACGTAGTCCTCGGTGCGCTTCTCGCCCGGGTTGGAGAAGATCTTGCTGGTCGTGTCCATCTCGATCAGCTTGCCGGGCTGGCCGGTGCCGGCGATCGTGAAGAAGGCGGTCACGTCGCTGACGCGGGTCGCCTGCTGCATGTTGTGGGTCACGATGATGATCGTGAACTCGTCCTTGAGCTCGTTGATCAGGTCCTCGATGGCGAGCGTCGAGATCGGGTCGAGCGCCGAGCAGGGCTCGTCCATCAGCAGGACCGCGGGCTGCACGGCGATGGCCCGTGCGATGCACAGCCGCTGCTGCTGACCGCCGGACAGGCCGGCGCCGGGCTTCTTGAGCCGGTCCTTGACCTCTTCCCACAGGTTGGCCCCGCGCAGCGACCGCTCGACCGACTCCTCGAGCACCGCCTTGTTGCGCACGCCGTTGAGCCGGAGCCCGGACGCGACGTTGTCGAAGATCGACATGGTCGGGAACGGGTTGGGCCGCTGGAACACCATGCCGATGGTCCGCCGCACGTTGACCGCGTCGACGTCCGGCGCGTAGATGTCCTCCTCGTCGAGCAGCACGCGGCCCTCGACGCGGGCGCCGGGCGTCACCTCGTGCATCCGGTTGAGGCTGCGCAGCACCGTCGACTTGCCGCAGCCGGACGGGCCGATGAACGCGGTGACGCTCTTGGGCTCGATGGTCATCGAGACGTCGTCGACCGCGCGGAACTTGCCGTAGAAGCACGAGAGCGAGTCGAGCTCGACGCGCTTGGCCATGGTGGTCACTCCCAGATCGTGGCAGGCGGGGGTCAGGCGCGGGCCGAGCCGCGGTTGCGGCTCGCGAAGCGGACGAACAGGCGAGCGAGCAGGTTGAACACCATCACGATGATGATGAGCGTGAGCGCCGCGGTCCAGGCCCGGTCGTACGCCTCGGGCGAGGGCCGGCTGATCTCGTTGAAGATGAACAGCGGCAGGGCTTCCTGCGGCCCGTGGAACGGGTCGTTGACGATCTGGTCGATGCCGAAGAGCGTGAGCAGCAGCGGCGCGGTCTCGCCCGCGACGCGGCTCATCGCCAGCATCACGCCGGTCACGATCCCCGGCAGAGCGGTCGGCATCACGATGCGCAGCACGACCTTGGACTTGGTCATGCCGAGCGCGAGCCCGGCCTCGCGGAGGGAGGGCGGCACCAGCTTGAGCATCTCCTCCGACGACCGGATCACCGTCGGCAGCATGATGACGACCAGCGCGAGCGAGCCGGCGAAGCCGGAGTAGCCGAGCTTCAGGGTCTGGATCCACAGCGCGTAGATGAACAGGCCGGCCACGATCGACGGGATGCCGGTCATGACGTCGACGAAGAAGCTGACGAACCTCCCGAACCGCCCCCGGGCGTACTCGGTCAGGTAGATCGCGACCAGCAGCCCGAGCGGCACGGCGATCACCGTCGTGAGCGCGAGCTGCTCGAGGGTGCCGATGATCGCGTGGTACGCGCCGCCGCCCGGGTCGTTCGGGCCGACGTTGCGCATCGAGTGGGTGAAGAAGGTGGTGTCGAAGCGCTTGGCGCCGTGGACGCTCGTGTAGACCAGGATCGAGGCCAGCGGGAGCAGCGCGACCACGAACGAGCCGACGACGACCGCCAGCACGAAGCGGTCGACGGCCTTGCGGCGGCCCTCGACGCTGATCGACAGCATCGTCTGCAGCGCGAGGTAGACCAGCAGCACGAAGACGCCGAAGTCGGCGCGGCCCTGCAGCGGCGTGACGGCGAACAGCCCCAGGCTGACGAGGACGTCGGCCACCAGGACGCCCAGCAGGGTCCAGCGCGACAGCCGCCGGGTCGACAGGCCGGCCTGGGTGCCCTGGTCGAGCGTCGCGGCGGTCATACGACCGATCCCGCGGGCGTGGACTGCCGGGCGATCGCGCGGGCGACGAGGTTGACCACCAGGGTGATCACGAACAGCACCAGGCCGGAGGCGATGAGCGCCCCGGTGCCGACCTGACCGGCGTCGGAGTAGGTGAGCGCGATGTTCGCGGCGATGGTGTTGCCGCCGGGGCTGAGCAGCTTGCTGACGAGCTCGTAGTTGGTCGACAGCACGATCGCGACGGCGATCGTCTCCCCGAGGGCCCGGCCGAAGCCGAGCACGGCGGCCGAGGCGATGCCCGACCGCGCGTACGGCAGGGCCGACCACTTGATCATCTCCCACTTCGTGGCCCCGAGCGCGAGCGCGGCCTCGCGCTGCGTCTGCGGCACCTGCAGGAAGATCTCGCGGGAGATGGCCGCCACGATCGGCAGGATCATCACGGCGAGCACGGTGCCGGCGAGGAAGAACGACTGCCCGACGGTGCCGGTGCTGGTGCCGAGGACGTGGGTCCAGCTGAAGTACCGGGCGACCCAGGTCTGCAGCCCGGCGCTGTAGGGCCTGAGGAACAGCAGGCCCCAGAAGCCGTAGACGATGGACGGCACCGCCGCGAGCAGGTCGACCAGGTAGCCCAGCGGTTGGGCGAGCGCCCGCGGCGCGTAGTAGGCGATGAACAGCGCGACGCCGAGCGCGACGGGGATGGCGATGACCAGGGCCAGCAGCGCGGTGACCAGGGTGCCGTAGGCCAGCACCCCGATGCCGAACTGCGCCGGGGTGTTGTCCGGGTTCCACGCGAAGGTGGTGAAGAAGTTCGCGGTGTCCTTGTGCAGGGCGGGGACCGCCTTGAGCACCAGGAAGATCGCGATGCCGGCGAGGATCGCGAGCACGACGTACGCGGCCGCGATCACCAGGACCCGGAAGCCGCGGTCCGGGACCGTCCGCCGCTCCTGGAGCAGGCGGCTGCGACCCGGCGCGGCGGGGGCCGTGCTGGTCATGACTCCTCCGATGGCTGGTACGGCAGGCGCCCGGCCGGGACCGTCAGGTCCGCAGCCGGGCGCCGTACCGGAACGAGGGTGGTGCTAGGAGATCGTCGCGACCTCGGTCTGGACCTGGGTCTGGATGGCCGTCGGCAGCGGCACGTAGCCGTTGGCCGTGAGGATGCTCTGGCCGGCGCCCGAGGTGTAGGTCAGGAAGTCCTTCAGCAGGCCGGCGTTCTTGTTGCCCGCGGTGCAGACGAACTCGTAGGTGACCAGCGTGTTCGGGTACGAGGTCGCGGACGCGTCCGCGGCGCTGTAGTCGAACTTCAGCGCCAGGTCGCCGCCGGTGCCGACGACCGTCGCCTTGGACAGGAACGCGGTGGTCGCCGCGGCCGTCGGGGCGATGAAGTTGCCCGCCGAGTCACCGATCGACGCCGTGGACAGGCCGTCGGTCGTGGCGTACGACAGCTCGAAGTAGCCGATGCCGCCGGTCGTGGACTTCACGCTGCTGGCCACCAGGGCCGAGCCCTTCTCGCCCTGGGTGCCGGGACCCGGGAACTGCTTGTTCGCCCCGTAGCTCCAGTCGGACGGCGCGTCGTTGGCGAGGTAGTTGCTGAAGTTGAACGAGGTGCCCGAGGTGTCCGACCGGGAGAAGGTCGTGATGGTGGTCGAGGGCAGCGTCACGCCGGCGTTGTCGGCGGCGATCGCCGGGTCGTTCCACTTCTTGATCTTGCCGCTGAAGATCTGCGCCAGGGTGTTGGCCGACAGCTTGAGGCCGGTCACGCCCGGGAGGTTGTAGCCGATGGCGATGGCGCCCGGGGTCATGGGCAGGTCGACCGCCGTGCCGCCGCCGGCGGAGCAGCGCTTGTCCGCGGCCGGCTTCTGGGTGGCGCTCAGCGCGTAGTCGGAGCCGGCGAAGTCGTCGGTGCCGGCGACGAAGTCCTTGTAGCCCTGGCCGGAGCCGCCGCCGGGGTAGTTGATGGTCGCGCCGGAGCAGGCGGTCTGGTACGCCTTGGTCCAGGCGTCGATCGCGTTCTGCTGGGCGGTCGAGCCCGACGCGGTCAGCGTGCCGCTGGCGCAGGTGATGCCGCTGGCGGAGCTGCTGCTGCTGCTGCCGCCGGCGGCGGGGGTCGAGCTGCCCGACGAGGTCGTGTTGTTGTCGCTGCCGCACGCCGAGATGGCGAGCAGGCCGGCAGCAGCGAGGCCGAGGGCACCGAGTGCGGTGCGTCCGCGGGAGAGGGTCACGGTCTTCCTTCCGGTGTTCCGGGGCGGCGCCAGCGAGCTGCCGGCGGCCGGGTGAGGTTCCGCGGTCGACGCTAGGAGGGGGAGGCGACGGGAAACCACGTCGCGGGTGAACGGACGGGGAACGGCGGTGGACCGTTGGCCCAACGGGGGCACCGGCGCGCCGTGAACGGCAGGTGAACCACCCCGCGGCGGACGCCCTCAGGCGTCGAACTTGTAGCCCAGCCCCCGCACGGTGACCAGGTGCTTCGGCTCGCCCGGCGACGCCTCGATCTTGGCCCGCAGCCGCTTCACGTGGACGTCGAGGGTCTTGGTGTCGCCGACGTAGTCGCTGCCCCAGATCCGGTCGATGAGCTGGCCGCGGGTGAGCACGCGCCCCGCGTTGCGCAGCAGCATCTCGAGCAGCTCGAACTCCTTGAGCGGCATCCGGATCGACTCGCCGTGCACGGTGACGACGTGGCGGTCGACGTCCATCCGCACCGGGCCGGCGGCGAGCGTCGCCGGCATGAGCTCCTCGGGCTCGGTGCCGCGGCGGAGCACCGCACGGATCCGGGCGACGAGCTCGCGCGCGGAGAACGGCTTGGTGACGTAGTCGTCGGCGCCGAGCTCGAGCCCGACCACCTTGTCGACCTCGCTGTCCCGCGCGGTCAGCATGATCACCGGTACGGACGACCGCGCGCGCAGCTGCCGGCAGACCTCGGTGCCCGACACGCCCGGGAGCATCAGGTCCAGCAGCACGAGGTCGGCGCCGCGGCGGGCGAACTCCTCGAGCGCCTTCGGGCCGGAGTCGGCGACGGCGACCTCGAACCCCTCGCGCTCGAGCATGTAGGACAGCGCCTCCGAGAAGGACTCCTCGTCCTCGACGACCAGCAGACGGGTCACGCGGGGTCTCCTTCGGATGCGTACGCGGGGACGCGGAGGGTGAAGGTCGAGCCCTTGCCGGGCGCGCTCCACACGGTGGCCTCGCCGCCGTGGCCCTCGGCGATGTGCTTGACGATGGCGAGGCCGAGGCCGGTGCCGCCGGTCTGACGGGAGCGCGCCGGGTCGGCGCGGTAGAAGCGCTCGAAGACCCGCTCGAGCTCGTCCTCGGCGATCCCGATGCCCTCGTCGGCGACGCTCACCTCGGCGACGTCGTCGCGCCGGCGCAGCCCGACCACGACGCGGGTGCGGTCGGGCGAGTAGTGCACGGCGTTCTCGAGCAGGTTCGCGACCGCCGTCGCGAGCTGCCGCTCCGCACCGAGCACGACGAGCGGCGGACCGGGCTCGGTCACGACCGCGATGGTGATGTGCTTGGCCTGCGCGGCGAGCCGCGTCCGGTCGAGCGCCTCGCCGACCGCCTTCTCCAGCGCCGTCGGCACGAGCGCCTCGGACGGTTCGGCGCCCTGCAGCCGCGAGAGGTCGATGAGCTCCTGCACGAGCCGGCCGAGCCGGGTCGCCTCGGTGCTGATGCGGCGGGCGAAGTTGGTGACGGCGGGCGGGTCCTCGGCGGCGTCGCCGATCGCCTCGGCCAGCAGCTGCAGCGCGCCGACCGGCGTCTTGAGCTCGTGGCTGACGTTGGCGACGAAGTCGCGGCGGACGGCGTCGACCCGGGCGGCCTCGGAGATGTCCTCCACGACGAGGGCGACCCAGCCCTGCTCGCCCGCGCGGCTGGCGCGGACCCGGACCAGCGGCCCGGGCAGCTCGCGACGCCGCAGGCGTACGGGGGAGTCGACGCGCGGCAGCCGCAGCTGCTGCTCGCGGGTGGTGCCGTCGGCGCGGACCGCGGCGGCCAGCGCGGCGAGCGCGCCCGGCAGCAGCGAGCCGCGACCGCCCAGCCCGAGCGGGCCGGCGGCGGTGTTGGCGACGAGCACGGTGCCGTCCTCGCCGGCGACGAGCACGGCGGCGGTGAGGGCGTCGAGCACTGCGAGCGCCAGCTCGGGTGCCGAGGGGACGCCGGGACCGCCGCCCGACTGCGTCGGCACGGCGTCGCGCCCGATGGGCACCCCGGGCCGCCTCACGGCCAGCTCAGCCACGTCCGAAGGATAGGCGGCACGGTGACCGGCCCCGCCCGGCGTACGGCAGCGCCCTGGGAGTGTTCACCCAGCGCTCGCCGCCCGTTCACGCGGTCGCCCCCCGTGGGTTCCGCCGTCCCGGGCTAGCCTCCTGCCATGCGTGAGGCGTACCTGGAGGAGCTCGAGTCGATCACCGACTCGCTGATACAGATGACCAACCTCGTCGGCTCCGCCATGAACCGGGCGACCACGGCGCTGCTGGACGCCGACCTCACGGTCGCCGAGTCGGTCATCACCGCCGACGAGACCGTCGACCTCCTCTACCGCGACGTCGAGGAGCGCGCCTTCGACCTGCTGGTGCGCCAGGCCCCGGTCGCCGGCGACCTGCGCGTGATCGTGACCAGCCTGCGGATGGTCGCCGACCTCGAGCGGATGGGCGACCTCGCGCTGCACGTGGCCAAGGTCGCGCGCCGCCGCTACCCCGCGAGCGCCATCCCGGCCGAGGTCCGCGACACGATCCTCGAGATGGGCCAGACCGCGCAGCGGATCGTGACCAAGGCCGGTGCCGTCATCGCCAGCCGCGACCTGGCCAAGGCCGCCGAGCTCGAGCGCGACGACGACGCGATGGACGACCTGCACCGCGCGCTGTTCCTGGCCCTGATCGAGAAGGAGTGGACCCACGGCATCGAGGCCGCGATCGACCTCACCCTCTGCGGCCGCTACTACGAGCGCTTCTGCGACCACGCCGTCTCGGTCGCCCGCCGGGTGACCTACCTGGTCACCGGCGAGCGCGACGCCGTGGTCGGCGGCTGAGCCTCACCCTCCAGCACGTACGTCACGTCGGCGGTCCGCCGCGTGAAGCCGAGCCGCTCGTACATCCCGAGGGCCCGCGGGTTGTCCTCGTCGACGTAGAGGAGCACCTGCTCGACCTGCCCGGCGAGGTGCTCGAGGCCGCGGATCGTCAGCGCCCGGCCGAGCCCGCCGCCGCCGGCGCCCGGGTCCACGCCGACGACGTAGACCTCACCGACGCCGGCCTCGATCTTCGTCCAGTGGAAGCCCACGACCTGCCCGTCGCGCACGGCCAGGAAGAAGCCGGCCGGGTCGAACCAGGCCTCGCCCTCGCGCGCCGCCAGGTCGTCTGCGGTCCAGCGGCCCTGCTCGGGGTGGTGGGCGAAGGCCCGTGCGTTGACCGCGAGCCAGGCGTCCTCGTCCCGGCCGGGCACGAAGGTTCGGACCTCGACGCCGGCCGGCCAGGTCGGGGCGGGCAGCGGCTCGGCGGCGCGGCGCCCGAGCTGGTGCAGCACCCGGCCGCGGACGAGCCCGCGTGCCTGCGCGAGCGCCTGCGCCGCCGGCAGGTCGCCGTGCGCCCAGACCCGGTCGGTGCGGGTCAGCAGCTCCTCAAGCAGCCCGCGACCGAGCCCGCGGCGACGTGCACCGGGGGCGACGACCAGCTCGCCGGTGCCGTCACCCGGCGTCGCGTACGCGACCAGCACGCCGCCCTCGACGCGTTCGACCGGGTCGCGGGGGGCGAGCAGCGACTGCTCGGAGAGCGGGGCGACGCCGTCGGTCCGCTGCGCGGCCCCGGCGAGCGCGTGCAGCTGCTGCCGGTCGACCACCAGCCCGACGCTAGACCGGAGCGGTGTCGGGGATCCGGACGACGGTGGCGGGGGCGACCTCGTCCGGCAGCGCGGTGATCGGGGGCGTCACGAACTTGTAGCCGACGTGGCGCACGGTGCCGATCAGCTGCTCGTGCTCGGGACCGAGCTTCGCCCGGAGGCGGCGGACGTGGACGTCGACGGTCCGGGTGCCGCCGTAGTAGTCGTAGCCCCAGACCTCCTGCAGGAGCTGCGCCCGGGAGAACACCCGGCCGGGGTGCTGCGCGAGGAACTTCAGCAGCTCGAACTCCTTGAACGTCAGCTCGAGGACCCGACCGCGCAGCTTGCACGAGTAGGTCTGCTCGTCGATGACGAGGTCACCGCCGCGGATCAGCCCGTCGCTGGCCTCCGCCTGGCCGGCGACCGTCTGGGCGCGGCCGATGGCGAGCCGCAGCCGGGCCTCGACCTCGGCCGGGCCGGCCCCGTGCAGCACCAGGTCGTCGACGCCCCACTCGGGGCTGACGGCCGCGAGGCCGCCCTCGGTGACGACCGCGACGAGCGGTGCGGCCAGGCCTGTGGTCCGCAGCAGCCGGCACAGCGAGCGGGCGCCGATCAGGTCGCGCCGGGCGTCGACCAGGACCGCGTCGGCGTCGGGCGCGTCCAGCAGCGCGGCCGGTTCGGCCTGCCGGATGTGGACGCCGTGGCCGAGCAGGCCGAGCGCCGGGAGCACCTCGCTGGACGAGTCCAGGGATGCGGTGAGCAGGAGCAGGACGCCCATGTCGTTCTCTCGCCTTCGGCAGGAAGTCGTGGAGTGACAGCCACCGTGGCGGGCCCGCCAGACCGGCGGGCTCACCGGAGCGTCGTTGCATCGGTGGCACCGGCAGGATAGCCGACGTGACGGACGGGTTTCCACCGCGTGAGCGCCAGGGGTCGGTGACGCGGGTGAGCGCCGCGGACGGCGTCGCGCTCCGTACCGTCCACCTCGCGGCGGACCGGCCGACCGAGGTCGCGGTGGTGCTGGTGCCGGGATTCAGCTGCTCCTGGGACAAGCCGTTCGTGCAGCGGGTCGCCCGCTGGCTGACCCCGTACGCGGGGGTCGTGGTGGTCGACCTGCGCGGTCAGGGTGCCTCGGCGGGGCGCTCGACCCTCGGCGACCGCGAGGTCCTCGACGTCGACGCGGCGGTGTCCGAGGCACGGCGGCTCGGCTACGCGCGGGTCGTCACGCTCGGATTCTCGATGGGCGGCGCCGCGGTGCTCCGGCACGCCGGGCTGCTCGGTTCCGACACGCGCGAGCCGGTCGACGCCGTGGTCAGCGTCAGCGCCGCCAGCCGCTGGTGGCGGATCGAGACGCCGCGGATGCGCTGGCTGGCCTGGCTGTGCACGACGGCGGCCGGCCGGCGGGTGGCGGAGCGGGCGATGCGCACCCGCATCGACCCGCAGGCGCGGTACGGCGAGGGCGCCGTCACCCCGGAGGTCGCGATCGCCCGGATCGCCCCGGTACCGGTGCTGGTCGTGCACGGTGGGCGGGACGCGTACCTGCTGCCGGGGAACGCCGAGGACCTCTACGCCGCGGCCGGCGAGCCGCGCGAGCTGTGGCTCTGGCCGGACTACGGGCACGCGGAGCTCGCGCTCGACGCCGAGCAGACCTCGGCCATCGGCCGGCACCTCGGGCTGCTGGTGGCGCGCGGTCCGGATGCGACCATGGGCCGGCCATGACCGCGCCGACCCCTCCGCGCTCGCGGGTGCCGGGGATCTCGGCCTCGGTCGGTGCGGTCGTGCTCGCGCTGCTCGGCGCGCTGCTCGCGGCGAGCGCGCCCCGGGGCGTCCTGGTCGTCGTGCTGCTCCCCGTCCAGCTGCTGCTCGCGGCGGGATGGCTGACGCTCGCGGCGGTCCCGGCCCGCGTCGCGGGGGTCGTCGTCGCGACGGGCGCCGGTCTCGCGGCCGACCTGCTGCTGGCGCTGCGTGCGATGCCCGGCATCGGCGCGCTGGCCGGCGTCGTCGGGCTCGGCGTCGTCGCCGCGGTGCTCGGCCAGCTGCTGCGGGCCGAGCGCAGCCGGGTCACCGACGTCCTCGCCGCACAGTGCTCCGCGGTGCTGCTCGCCGTCGCGGTGTCGCCGCCGCTGGCCCTCGCGGCGATCGCCCACGGTGGCCAGGACGTGGCCGCGGCCCTGGTCGCCCTCGCGCTGACTGCCGCGGCGGGCGAGGTCGGCGCGCTGCTGGTCCCGCGCCACCGTCTCGTCGCCCGGGCGGGCGCCGGGCTCGTCGTCGGCGCCGGAGGCGGCGCCGCCC
>CAJCIY010000223.1 GCA_903970495.1 Candidatus Melainabacteria bacterium
CTGCATGATGAACGGGTCGTCGCCGCGCAACCCCGCGGGGCCGGTCGCGCCCGGTTCGGGCACGTAGTCGGGGGAGTGTCCGGCGACGACGTCGGGCACGTCGTGCCCGGTCCAGTCGCCCTTCGCTGCGTCCCACCAGACCAGCGCCTTGCGCTCGCTCCACGGCGAGCCGTCGGGCCGCGCCGACGCGCGGTTGTAGAGGATCCGCCGGTTCGCCGGCCACACCCAGCCCCACTCGTGCCCGAGCCAGTCCCCTTCCTCGGCCTGGTGGCGCAGCGCGCTGTGGTTCACCCCGCCCGCGTACACGCCGCAGTAGATCCACGCGCCGCACGAGGTCGAGCCGTCGTCCTTGAGCTCCGTGTACGCCGGCAGCAGCCCGTCCGGCCCGTAGCCGTTGATCTCCCGCAGCACGTCGTCGGCACTGGGCTCGTCGAGCTCGCCGTGGGTCTCGTAGTCCCAGTCGAGGGCCAGCGCACCGCGGTCGCGCTCCAGGTCCGTGGCCCGCAGCCGGTCCAGGATCAGCCGGCCGAGGTGGTAGACGAACCACAGGTCGCTGCGCTGCTCGTCCGCGGGCGCGACCGCCTCGGCGTGCCACTGCAGCATCCGGTTGGTGTTGGTGAAGGTGCCGGCCTTCTCGGTGTGCGCGGCGGCGGGGAAGAAGAAGACCTCCGTCTTGAGGTCCGCGGTCCTCATCTCGCCGGTCGCGATCTCCGGGCCGTCCTTCCACCAGGTCGCGCTCTCGATGAGCGAGAAGTCGCGGACGACGAGCCAGTCGAGGTTGGCCATGCCCATCCGCTGCGCCTTGGCGTTCGCCGACCCGACGGCCGGGTTCTCGCCCATCAGGAAGTAGCCCTGGCACTCGCCCTTGAGCTGCTTCTCGACGGTCTGGTACGTCCCGAGCGGGCCGTCGATCCGCGGCAGGAAGCCGAAGCCGAAGTCGTTGTCGGCGGTGGCGTTCTCGCCGTAGTAGGCCTTGAGCAGGCTCACCAGGTACGACCGCATGTTGGCCCAGAAGCCGACCTCGGCCCTGCCCGCCGCGATGTACGCGTCGAGGTCGGGGTGGCTCGCGGCCTTCGGCGTCGGCAGGTAGCCGGGGAGGGTGTCGTACAGGGTCGGGATGTCGCTCGAGCCCTGGATGCTGGCGTGGCCGCGCAGCGCCATGATGCCGCCGCCCGGGCGGCCGATGTTGCCGAGCAGCAGCTGCAGGATCGCCGCGGTGCGGATGTACTGCGAGCCGGTGGTGTGCTGCGTCCAGCCGACCGCGTACGCGAACGCGGTGGTCCGCTCCGGGCCGGAGTTCTCGACCACCGAGTCGACGAGGTAGGCGAAGTCCTCGGGCGAGATCCCGGTGACCTCCTGCACCATCTCCGGGGTGTAGCGGGCGTAGTGCCGCTTCAGCACGTTGATGACGCAGCGCGGGTGCTGCAGCGTCTCGTCGCGGGTCGGCGGCGCGTGCCGCTCCTGCTCGCCGGTCTCCTCGACGGTGCCGGCCAGGTCGCGGCTGCCCGAGGCCGCCGCGACGACGGAGCCGTCGTACTGCCAGCTGGCTTCGTCGTAGCCCTTGCCGGTCGGGTGCTCGGGCACGTCCTCGAGCCCGGAGAAGACGCCGTCGAGCTCGTCGGTGTCCTGGAAGTCCTCGCGGACGAGGGTGGCCGCGTTCGTGTAGTGCAGCACGTACTCGTGGAACCAGGCGTCGTTGCTGAGGACCTGGTTGATGACGCCGCCCAGCAGGGCGATGTCGCTGCCGGCGCGGATCGGGATGTGCTTGTCCGCGACGGCGGTGGTCCGGGTGAACCGCGGGTCGACGTGGATGATCCGGGCGCCGCGCAGCTTGGCCGCCATCACCCACTGGAACCCGACCGGGTGCGCCTCGGCGAAGTTGCTGCCCTCGATGACGATGCAGTCCGCGTGCTGCAGGTCCTGCAGCGCTGTCGTCGACCCGCCGCGGCCGAAGGTCGTGCCGAGCGCGACCACCGTCGAGGAGTGGCAGACCCGTGCCTGGTTCTCGATCTGCACGATGCCGAGGCCGGTGAACAGCTTCTTGATGAGGTAGTTCTCCTCGTTGTCGAGGGTCGCCCCGCCGAGGCTCGCGACCCCCATCGTGCGGTTCAGCCGGTGACCGTCGTCGTCGACGTCCTGCCAGCCGTCGGCGCGGGCGGCGACCACCCGGTCGGCCACCATCGACATCGCGGTGTCGAGGTCGAGTCGCTCCCACTCGCTCGAGAACGGCCGGCGGTGCAGCACGAAGTGCTCGCGGGAGTCACCGGTCGTCAGCTGCAGCGTCGCCGAGCCCTTCGGGCAGAGCCTGCCGCGACTGACGGGGGAGTCGGGGTCGCCCTCGATCTGGACGACCTTCTCCTCCTTCACGTAGACCTTCTGCGCGCAGCCGACCGCGCAGTACGGGCACACCGAGTCGACGACGCGGTCGGCGGTGGTGGTGCGCGGCGCGAGCTCGTCGGTCGCCGGCGACCGGGCGGCGTGGCCGCGGCCGAGCAGGTCACCGCCGAGCTGCCGCAGTACCGGCCAGGCCTCGGTGGGTGTCCTGCGCGCCATGTCGGTGTCCCTCCGCCGTGGTCGGTCAGGCCCACCCTGCTCCATCGGCGTCCACTCATGCCTCCCCGGGGGCGCGACACAGGACTTCGATGCCTGCGTGGGCCCGGTTCAGGTCAGCAGGATGACCTCGACATCGGCGCCGGCGGGCAGCGACGTCACGTCCTCGGGCACGACCACCAGGCAGTCGGCGCGGGCGAGCCCGGCCAGCAGGTGCGAGGCCGGGCCGCTGACCACCCGGGCGCCGCCGGTCTCGAGCCGGCCGCGGAGGTACTGCCGACGGCCTGGCGAGGACTGCGTCACGGGGTGGGCCAGCGCCGCGCGCAGCACCGGCCGCTCGCGGCCGAGCACCGCGCGGCCGAAGACCTCGAAGCAGACCAGCGCCGAGACCGGGTTGCCAGGGAGTCCCAGGAAGGCCGGCCCGTCGCCGAGCCGGCCCCACGCCTGCGGCTTGCCCGGCTGCATCGCGACACCCTCGAAGTGCACGCCGCGCGGCCGGAGCGCGGCCTTCACCACGTCGTACGCGCCCATGCTGACGCCGCCGCTCGTGACCACGAGGTCGACCTCCGGCAGCGCGTCGAGGGCGGCGAGGAACGTGGGCGGGTCGTCGCCCGCATGGCCGACGACGACCACGTCGGCGCCGGCCGCCCGGGCCGCCGCGGCGAGCGCCGGGCCGTTGGAGTCGACCAGCTGCGCCGGGCCGGGCGTCGTCCCCGAGGGCACCAGCTCGTCGCCGGTCGAGAGCACCGCGACCCGCGCCGGCGGGTGGACCTCGACCGAGGTGAGCCCTGCGGCGAGCAACGCGGCCAGCTGGGTCGGACCGACGTACGTGCCGGCGGCGAGCAGCAGGTCGCCCGCGTGCAGGTCGTCGCCGGCCGAGCGCAGGTGCCTGCCCGCGGTGCCCGTGACGCGGATCTCGACGCGGTCGACTCCGCCGTCGGTGGTCGGCGCGGTGTCCTCGACCGGGATGACGGTCTCGGTGCCGGCGGGCAGCGGCGAGCCGG
>CAJCIY010000224.1 GCA_903970495.1 Candidatus Melainabacteria bacterium
CGTCGGGCGGCTTCACCGGCGATGTCATCGACCCGCCGTTCACGCTGCCGGCCGGGACCTTCACCGACACCGCGGGGTCGACCTACGACCTGGCGCAGCAGGCACAGGGCCACGTCACCGTCGTCTACTTCGGCTACACCATGTGCCCCGACATCTGCCCGACGACGATGGCCGACCTCGGCATCGCCCTCCGCTCGCTGCCGGCCAAGACCGCGGCCGACGTGCAGGTCGTCTTCGTCACGAGCGACCCGCGGCGGGACACCACGAAGGTCATGGCCGCCTGGCTCGCGAACTTCGACGCCGGGGTGCCGCACCCGTTCGTCGGCCTGCGCACCACGCAGAGCGCGGTCGACGCGTACGCCGAGAAGGTCGGGATCGGTCTCTCGCCGCCGACCATCAACAAGGACGGCAGCGAGGACGTCGTCCACGGCGCGGAGACGCTCGTCTTCTCCGCGAACGGCCAGGCGCACCTGGTCTGGTCGCCGGGCACGACCCCGAAGCAGTACGCCGCCGACCTCACCAAGATCGTCGCCGGCAGGACATGATCACGCTCGTCCTCATCGGGGTCGTCGGCGGCGTGATCACCGGCGTCTCCCCGTGCGTGCTGCCGGTGCTGCCGGTGATCTTCCTGACCGGCGGCGTCCCTGCGGGCGGCCGGCCGCAGCGCCGACGGCCGTACCTCATCGTGGCCGGCCTGGTGACGAGCTTCGCGCTGCTGACGCTCCTCGGGACGCTGCTGCTCACCGCGCTGCACCTGCCGGACGGGCTGACCCGCTGGCTCGGTCTCGTGGCGCTCGTCGTCCTCGGGCTGTCGATGATCGTGCCGCGGCTGCAGACGCTCGTCGAGCGGCCGTTCTCCCGGTTCGGGCAGCGACCGGTGGACGGGTCGCGCGGCGGCTTCGGGCTGGGCCTCGCGCTCGGCGCGGTCTTCGTGCCGTGCGCCGGGCCGGTGCTCGCCGCCATCACCGTCGCCGGCGCCACCGGCCGGATCGGCGTGCGCACGATCGCCCTGACGCTGGCCTTCGCGGTCGGCACCGCGGTCCCGCTGCTCGGCTTCGCCTCCGCCGGGCGCACGGTCGCCGCCCGGGTACGCGCGTTCCGCGAGCGCCAGCGCGGGTTCCGCGTCGTCACCGGCCTCGTCGTCATCGGCCTGGCCGTCGCGCTCACCTTCCACGTGACCGACGTCGTGCAGCGCTCCGTGCCGGACTACACGGCGGCCGCGACCAGCTCGCTGGACAAGAGCGCGACGAGCGCGCTCGACGACCTCGGGCCGCGGACGGGGATCCAGGACTGCCAGGACGACCCGAGCGCGCAGCTGGAGAACTGCGGGCCCGAGCCGGCGTTCGCCGGCCTCTCCGGCTGGCTCGACACCCCGGGGGACACCCCGCTGTCGCTCGCCTCGCTCAAGGGCAAGGTCGTGCTCGTCGACTTCTGGGCCTACTCCTGCATCAACTGCCAGCGCGCCATCCCGCACGTCGAGGCCTGGTACCGCACCTATGCCGCGGACGGGCTCGAGGTGGTCGGCGTGCACACCCCCGAGTACTCCTTCGAGCGCGTCGCGAGCAACGTGGCCGCCGGGGTGAAGCGGCTGCACATCACCTACCCGGTCGCGCTCGACGACCGCTACGACACCTGGAACGACTTCGACAACGACTCCTGGCCGGCCGAGTACCTCATCGACTCCGACGGCACCGTCCGCCACGTCGCGATCGGGGAGGGCGACTACGGCCAGACCGAGGCGCTGATCCGACAGCTGCTCGTCGCCGCGCACCCCTCGCTCACGCTGCCGGCCGCCACCGACGTCCCCGACCGGACGCCCGAAGACCCGGACCAGACGGCGGAGACCTACCTCGGTGCCGAGCGGGTGGACAGCTTCGCCGGAAGCGTCGGCGGCACGCTGGCCGAGGGCACCCGCACGTTCCGCTACCCGGCGCAGCTGCCGACCGACGAGTTCGCGCTCGACGGGACCTGGACGGTGGGCGACCAGGCCCTGACCGCCGGCCCGGGGGCTGGCATCGAGCTCGCCTACGACGCCGGCGACGTCTACCTCGACGTGGGCGGCACGGGGACCGTGATGGCCACCGTCGACGGCCGGACCACGCGGTACGCGGTGTCCGGCGCGCCGGACATCTACACCCTGGTGAGCACGCCGCATCCGAACACCGACTCCGTGCGGATCACCCTCTCGCCAGGGCTGTCCGCGTACTCGTTCACGTTCGGCTAGACCCTCCTGCCCGGGTGCCCGGGCCGGGCTGGCACGCTGAGGGCGTGCCGGACGACTCTCCGATCAGCGTCGAGGACGTACCCGACGTCGACGTCGTCGACGAGCTGGTGCTCGCCGGCTCCTTCGACGCGCCCACCCTCGCGCAGTGGCGGGGCCTGGTCGCCAAGGTCCTGCGGGTCGACCCGGGCGAGGTCGCCGAGCCCGAGCTCGGCCTCGACACGGTGCTCCCCGACGGCATCGAGCTGCGCCCGCTCTACACCGCGGCCGACGCGCTGCCCGGCGCCGGCCTGCCCGGACAGGCGCCGTACCTCCGCGGCGGCACGGCGTCGGGCAACCGCGGTGGCTGGGACGTGCGCCAGCGCCACGCGGTCGCCGACCCGAAGCTCGCGCACGAGCAGGTGCTGGAAGACCTCGAGGGCGGCGTCGCCTCGCTGTGGCTCGCCGTGGGGGACAGCGGCGTCCCGGTCGCGTCGCTGCCGGCGGTGCTCGAGGAGGTCTACCTCGACCTCGCGGCCGTCGCGCTCGACGCCGGCTCCCAGGCACGGGAGGCCGCCGAGGCGCTCCTCGCCCTGGCCGACGACGCGACCCGCGCCAACCTGGGCATCGACCCGCTCGGGCTGCTCGCGCGTACGGGGTCCGGTGGTGGGCTCGAGGACGCGACCGAGCTCGGAACGCGGTGCGCCGCAGCGCATCCACACATCGCGGCGGTCGTCGTCGACTCCCTGCCGTACCACGAGGCGGGCGCCACCGACGTGCTCGAGCTCGGCTGCGCGATCGCGACCGGGGTGGCGTACCTGCGCGCGCTCGACGCGCTGCCGGTCGACGAGGCGTTCCGGCAGATCCAGTTCCGGCTCGCCGCGACCGACGACCAGTTCTCGACCGTCGCCGCGCTCCGCGCCGCCCGTCGCCTCTGGGCGCGGGTCGCGGAGCTGTGCGGTGCAGGCGGCGACGTCGGGATGCACCAGCACGCGGTCTCCTCGCCGGCCATGTACGCCCGGCGCGACCCGCACAACAACATCCTGCGCGGCGCGATCGCCTGCTTCGCGTCGGGCGTGGGCGGCGCGGACGCGGTGACGGTGCTGCCCTTCGACGCGGCGATCGGGGCGCCGGACGCGCTGGCGCGGCGCGTCGCCCGCAACACCCACGCGCTCCTCGTCGAGGAGGCGAACGTCGCGCGCGTCATCGACCCGGCCGGCGGCTCCTGGTACGTCGAGCAGCTCACCGAGCAGATCGCCGCGCGCGCGTGGGACTGGTTCCAGGAGATCGAGGCCGCCGGTGGCATGCGCGCCGCCCTCGAGAGCGGTCTGGTCGCGGGCCGCATCGCCGCCGCCCGCGACGACCGGCGCACGAGGATCGGCCGCGGCGAGGTCGTCCTCACCGGGGTGAACGCGTTCCCGAACCTGGCCGAGACGCCGGT
>CAJCIY010000225.1 GCA_903970495.1 Candidatus Melainabacteria bacterium
GCGCCGGCGTCGCGATCGCGACCGTCGTCGCCGCGGCGATGCCGATGGTCAGCAGTGCTGCCCGTGCTCGACTCATCGTGAGCCATCCCCCTGGATCTCGTGCGCGGATCTCCGTGTGTGGCAGACACTAGGGACGTCCGACGGTCCGCGGGCGGGTTTCGCAGGAACGTCCCGCCCGGCACGAGGCCGAGCGGGACGTTGCGGCGTCATGCCAGGGGCTACTTCGCGCCCGGGGTGTAGACGAGCTTCTTGTTGACGAACTCGTCGATGCCGAGGGGGCCGAACTCGCGGCCGACCCCGGAGCGCTTCGTCCCGCCGAACGGCAGGTCCGCTGCCGACCCCTGCGGGCTGTTGATCCAGACCATGCCGGTGTCGAGCTGGTCGGCGACCTTCAGCGCGAGGTCGGTGTCGTCGCTGTAGACGACCCCGCCCAGCCCGAACGAGGAGCTGTTCGCGAGCTCGATCGCGGCGTCGGCGTCCGGCACCTGGTAGATCACGGCGCCCGGCCCGAAGATCTCCTCGCGGTAGACCCGCATCTCCGGGGTCACGTCGGTCAGCACGGTCGCCTCGACGAACGCGCCCGGACCGTCGAGGCGCTTGCCTCCGGTCTGCAGCGTCGCGCCCTTGCTGACGGCGTCCTCGATCTGCTCGATGAAGGTCTTCGCCGCCTGCTCCGAGGACAGCGGCCCGAAGTTCGTCGCCGGGTCGGTCGGGTCACCGGTCTTGAGCGAGGACATCGCTGCGGTCATGACCTCGACGAACCTCTCGTACAGGTCGGCGACGACGATGACGCGCTTCGAGCCGTTGCACGCCTGGCCGGCGTTGCCCATCCGGCCGGTGACCGCGGCCCTCACGGTGCCCTCGAGGTCCTGCGTGTCGAGCACGATGAACGGGTCGGAGCCACCGAGCTCGAGCACGACCTTCTTCAGGTTCTTGCCCGCGGTCGCCGCGACGGCCGAGCCGGCCCGCTCGCTGCCGGTCACCGAGACGCCGGCGACGCGATCGTCCCCGATGATCTCGGTCACCTGGTCGTTGGTCGCGAACAGGTTGATGTATGCGTCGTGCGGCAGCCCCGCGTCGCGGAAGATCTGCTCCATCATCGTGGCGGACTCCGGGCACTGCGGCGCGTGCTTGAGCAGGATCGTGTTGCCGATCATGAGGTTGGGGGCGGCGAACCGGGCCACCTGGTAGTAGGGGAAGTTCCACGGCATGATCCCGAGCAGCGGGCCGATGGGCTCCTTGCGGATCAGGGCGTCGCCGCCCATCTTCGGGTGCAGCGGCTCGTCGGCCAGCAGCTCCGGCCCGTTCTCGGCGTAGTAGCGGTAGATGGACACGACCAGGCCGATCTCGCCCTTGGCCTCGGCCAGCGTCTTGCCCATCTCGCGGGTGATGATCTGCGCGAGCTCGTCGCGCCGCTCCTTGTAGAGGGCCGCGACCGTGGTCAGGATCTCGCTGCGCTGCGCCTTCTCGGTCCGGCGCCAGGAGCCGTACGCGGCGTGGGCCCGCGCGAGGGCGTCCTGCACCTCGGCGCCGGTTGCGGTCGGGTACGTCTGGACGGTCTCGCCGGTGGCGGGGTTGATGACCTGGTAGTCGCTCACTGATGTGCCTCTCGTCGTCGGCCACCCGGGAAGGGCGCCACCCGTGGTCCTTCCCTCGGCGAGCGGCCGTTCACGCGTGTCAGCTGTTGCGCAGCGAGCGACGCAGCTTGCGGCCGGCCTGCGGGCTCGCGAACAGCGGCGGCAGGTAGCGCGCCATGAGGGTCGACCAGGTCAGGTGCGTGAGGACCGACGCCTGGATGCCGCCGGTCACCCGGCGCTGCAACGCGAACAGCGTGCCCATGAAACCGGCCGCCAGCACCAGCGCCGGGTTGCGGGTCGCGACCGTGGCGAGGGTGTAGATCGCGGTCGACTTGACCACCGGGTCGACGGCGGACGAGGCGTACAGGGCGCCGCGGAAGAAGACCTCCTCGGCCGCACCGTTCGCGAGGGTCGTCGCGAGCACGAGCGGGAACGGGCCCTCGTCGGCGAACTCCAGCACGTCGCGCAGCGCGTCGTTGAGGACCGGGACCTTGCGGGCGACGAGGGCCGCCGCGTAGAAGGCACCGAACGCGCCGGCGCCGAGCAGGATCGGCATCACGACCGGGCGTTCGAGCCGGTCGTCCTTGGTCTCCTGGTATCCCAGGTGCAGCGGGCCGGACGCGAGGCCGCCGGCGATCCACGTGGCCGCGACGCCGAAGGTCAGGCCGTAGAACTCCTTCGAGTCCGGCTCGGCCTCGAACGACCTGCCGAGCAGAGCTGCGCCCACGACGCTGGTCACCGCGGTGACGCGGCGGCGGCGGCGGAACGCGGCGTCGGTCTCCCAGTGGTCGCGTGGGACCTTCTCGGTCAGCCAGGTCGGAGCCCAGCCGACGAAGCGGTCGTACCGGCCGGCAAGGTGGTCGAGGTTCACTGGCCGGGTCCTCGCATCCCAGGGCACTGCCCACCGGGAGCGGCGTTCACGCGCCCCGGTCGAGCCGTGTGACCATGTCGGGCCACCTGAACGCGATGGGACGGTCGATGTCTGCCTCACCGGACGACCCGCACGACCCGACGCCCGCGGTTCCCCCGGCCGCGGTCACCCTCGGCGTGCGGGAGCGTCACGCGGCGGTGGGCTCGGGCAGGTCCCGCACCGTCTTCGACGCACCGCCGACGCTCGCGAACATGATGGGCTTCGTCCAGGGCGGCTTCCTCGCGGGGATGCTCGACTCCACGATGGGCCTCGCGGTGCGCTCGCTGCTCCCCGCCGGCGCGACCGCTCCCACGCTCGAGATGAAGGTGACGTACCTCAAGCCGGCCACCATCGGCACGCTGACCGGGTACGGCCGGGTGATCAAGCTGGGTGGCACGATCGGCTTCCTCGACGCGGAGCTGCAGGACGCCGACGGCGACACGGTCGCCCTCGCGACCTCGACGGTGCGCGTCGTCCGCCCGCGGCCCTGAGCCGCCAGGACGTGCTCATCTCGCCGGGCGACGCCGGCTACTGAGCCCTCCACCACGTCGGGTCCCGCCGGAAGGAGGCCGGGGTCGCGTTCGTGATCGAGCCGTACCTGCGCTTGGCGGTCGAGCCGGGCGAGCAGTGGACGAAGTTCTTCGGTCCAATGGTTCTTGGGCTTCTTCCCAGCGAAACGGGCGCAACTGTCGGCAGAGGACGAGCTGCGCGCGAGAGGATGACGTAGGACACCGGTTGGGCGTGGCGGCCCGGCCCGCCGCGGACGGACGCCCCCGCAGCTGGGCTTGAAGCGGTACCCGGGGTGGGAGTCGAACCCACAACGCCCTCACGGGCCACGGCTTTTAAGGCCGCTGCGTAGACCATTCCGCCACCCGGGCCGGCGCCGCCCGAGCGTACGACCAACGACCTAGGACAACGGCCCGACCGGCTCGGGGTCGGAGCCCTCGAGCGCCCGACTGACCGCCTCCGGCGGTGCCGTCCCACCGGCCGCCGCGCGGAAGGACGCCTTCGGGTCGGCGAACTGCCCGAGCTGCACGAACTCCCGGTGGAAGAACAGCGCCAGCGTCCAGTCGATCGCCACCCGCACCTTGCGGTTCACCGTCGGCACCCGGCTCAGGTGGTACGTGCGGTGCATCAGCCACGCGATCATCCCGCGCATCTTGACGCCGTAGATCTCCGCCGCACCCTTGTGCAGCCCGAGCGACGCGACCGACCCGGCGAACACGTGGCTGTAGTCCTTCAGGTCCTTCGCGCGCAGGACCCGGACGATGTTGTCGGCAAGGGCGTTGGCCTGGCGTACGGCGTGCTGCGCGGTCGGCGCGCAGATCTTCCCCGGCTGCGTCAGGTCCGGCACCGCCGCGCAGTCCCCCGCCGACCAGACGTACGGGAAGGCGGCGGCCTGCAACGTGACCAGGCAGGGGATCCTGCCCTTCTCGTCGAGCGCCAGCCCGAAGTGCTCCAGCACCGGCTCCGGCTTCACGCCCGCGGTCCAACAGACCGTCTCGGCATCGAGCTCGGTGCCGTCCCCGAGGACGACGTGCACGCCGTCGACACGCTCCAGCGTCGTCCCGAGGTGCAGCTCCATGCCGCGCTTGCGCAGCTCGTCCTCGGTGTAGTGCGCGAGCGACTCCGACACCTCGTTCAGGATCCGCGGCGCCGCCTCGACCAGCACCCACCGCATGTCCTCGCGGCGGATGTCGGGGTAGTAGCGCAGCGCGTCGTTGGCCATGTCCTCGAGCTCGGCGAACGCCTCGATGCCGGCGTACCCGCCGCCGATGAAGACGAAGGTCAGCGCCCGCTTCCGCTGCTCGGGGTCGACCGACGACGCCGCCGCGTCGAGCCGCGACAGCACGTAGTTGCGCAGGTAGACCGCCTCCGCGACGGTCTTGAAGCCGATGCCCACCTCGGCGAGCCCGGGGATCGGCAGGATCCGCGAGATCGAGCCCGGCGCGACGATGACGTGGTCGAACCCCAGCTCGTACGACGGCCCCTCGAACGCCGCGACCGTCGCCACCTTCGCGACCGGGTCGAGCCGCTCGACGGTGCCGGTGATCACCCGGCAGCGGGAGAGGATGCGACGCAGCGGCACGACGACGTGGCGCGGCTCGAGGCTGCCCGCGGCGCACTCCGGCAGGAACGGCTGGTAGGTCATGTACGACGCCGGGTCGACCACCGTGATCGTCGCCTCGCCGCGGCGGAGGTGGAGCTTGCGCTGCAGCCGGATCGCGGCGTACATCCCGACGTAGCCACCGCCGACGACGAGGATGCGGGTGGGGTCGGCGCTCATGTTCGCCGCGTACCCGGTGAGGGTTGCCTCACGCTCGCGCCAGCGTGACGGCGGTCGCGAACACGTCGTCGAGCATCGCCTCGGTCAGCTTGCCGGTGAAGGTGTTCTGCTGGCTCGGGTGGTAGCTCGCGATCACGGTCGGTGCGCCAGGAGCGAGCACGCCGTGGCCGAACTTCGGCACCTGTGCGGGCACGTCGCCGCCGGCCTGCCGCAGCGCGGGGAACGCGCTCAGCCACGCGAACTGCCCGAGCGCGACGACGACCTTCGGCTTCAGCATCGCGAGCTCGGCGACCAGCCACGGCGCGCAGGTGTCGCGCTCGGCCGGCGTCGGCTTGTTCGCGGGCGGCGCGCAGCGGACCGCCGCGAGCATCCGCGCGTCGAGGAGCCGCAGCCCGTCACCGACGTGGGTCGACGTCGGTTGCGAGGCCAGCCCCGCGCGGTGCATCGCCCGCAGCAGCCAGTCCGCCGATCGGTCGCCGGTGAACACTCGGCCCGTGCGGTTCCCGCCGTGCGCCGCCGGCGCCAGGCCGAGCACGACGACGGCCGGCCGCTCGGCGCCGTACCCCTGGATCGGCCGGCCCCAGTACGGCTGGTCGGCGAACGCCGCCCGCTTCTCGGTCGCGACCTCCTCGCGCCACGCGACCAGCCGCGGGCACGCCCGGCACACCGAGACCCGCGCGTCGAGGTGGCCGAGGCTGGGGGCGCTCGAGGCGAGCCGGCGCACGTCGCCCGCGTCGCGGGCCACCGGCGTACGCGCCGTGGCGGGGTCCTGCGGCCAGCTGCCAGGCCTCGACGGGCCGACTGGTGCCGGCGCCGCGACCGAGCCGATCGGCTGCGCGTGGCCACGGCCGAGATCGCTCACGGGTCGGAGCCTTGCATGGCAGACGCATGCCGGACTCACATGCAGCGCCCAGGGAGCGGTCATCGCGCTCTCAGCCTCGGTGGACAACCTCAACTCGTACCCCTTCACGAGAGGCGACGAGAGCGACATGGACAGCGACGACCAGCAGCCCGAGTACTCGATGGACCAGCTCCCCTATGAGGAGCCCGTGCGCCCGGCGACGCCGCCGTGGTGGGCCGACGCGCCCGCCCCTGTCGCGCCCGCCAGCCACCGGCGACGCGGCGTGGTGCGGGTCGGTGCGGCCGGCGCGGCGGTGATCGTCGCCGCGGCGACCAGCGGTGTCGTCGTCCACTCCCTCGACGGCCACGCGACCGCGTCGACGACGACCCTCGTCCGCGCCTCGGGGGCGACGGCCGCCGCCAGCGTGACCACCGCCCTGCAGAAGGCCGAGAAGTCGGTCGTCATCATCAACGACACGATCACCTCGACGAGCTCGCAGTCCGGCGGCTTCGGCGGCGGCTTCGGCGGCGGCACCTCGACCTCCAGCGCCGCGGGCACCGGCATCATCATCAGCTCGACCGGCGAGGTCGTGACCAACGCGCACGTCGTCAACGGCGCCACCAACATCAAGGTCACGCTCCCGGGCGGCAGCGTCCACAGCGCCTCGATCGTCGGGCTCGACGCCACGAAGGACCTCGCGGTCATCAAGATCAGCGGTGTCTCCGGCCTGACGCCGGCGACCTTCGCCGACTCCGACACCGCGAGCGTCGGCGACAGCGTCATCGCGATCGGCAACGCCGAGGGGTACGGCGGCAGCCCGACCGTCACCGAGGGCATCCTCTCGGCGAAGGACCGCAGCCTCACCTCGTCGACCGAGACCTCGTCCGAGGAGAGCCTCAGCGGCCTGCTGCAGACCGACGCGGCGATCAACCCCGGCAACAGCGGTGGTCCGCTGGTCGACTCGGCCGGTGACGTGATCGGCATCGACACCGCGGTCGCCGAGGGCACCACCGACGAGCCGGCGCAGAACATCGGCTTCGCGATCCCGAGCGACGAGGTCGTCTCGCAGCTGGCGTCGCTCGAGAAGGGCACGATGACCGGCGCGACCGGCTCGTCGGGCAGCACGAGCGGCGCGGTCCTCGGCGTCGTCGTCTCCGACGGCTCGGGCGGCGGCGCGACGGTCGAGCAGGTCGAGTCCGGCAGCGGCGCCGCGGCGGCCGGCCTCGAGGCGGGCGACGTGATCACCAGGTTCGGGTCGACGCAGATCACCGACGCCTCCGACCTGGGTACGGCCGTCCAGGCCGACCAGCCGGGCCAGAAGGTCAAGATCACGTTCACGCGGAACGGGGAGAGCGAGACGACGACGGCGACCCTCGGCTCCTAGCCCCACCCCCGCACACATTGGTGGTGCAGATGCGTCAGATGTGACGCATCTGCACCACCAATGTGCTCAGCCCCCCAATGTGGGCCGGAGATCGAGACGCATTTGTCCCGTTCCCCGGTCCGATTTGGGTCGGGCGCCGGAGCGGTCGATGACCACAGGGTGTTCGGGGTCGAGACGCGTACGTGGTCGCAGCAGACCGCCGCGTCCCCGAACGCCGTCGAGGCGGCGCTCGACGCC
>CAJCIY010000226.1 GCA_903970495.1 Candidatus Melainabacteria bacterium
CTGCCGGATCTCGACGTCGAAGTAGCGGGCGAACTTCTCCCAGCAGATCTGCACCGAGCCGCAGACGAAGTTCGGCCGAGCCGTGTCCAGCCCGGCGGCCTCGCGGGCCTTCCGCCACCGCCACTTCGCGGCGAGGCCGCCGAGCATCGCCGCCTCGCTCGACCCCGTCGTCGAGGTGCCGATGCTGTCGGACGCGTCCGGCGCGTGCCACAGGTGCGCCAGCATGCGGACGCAGCGCTCCTCGATCTCGGCGGTCTGCGGGTACTCGTCCTTGTCGACCATGTTCTTGTCGAAGCAGCGGGCCAGGATCTCGGTCACCTCCGGCTCGACCCAGGTCGTGCAGAACGTCGCCAGGTTGAGCCGGGAGTTGCCGTCCAGCACGAGCTCGTCCGAGACCAGCGCCGCCGCCTCCCGCGCCGGGATCTCGCTGTCGGGGAAGCGGAACCTCGGCACCGGCGCGGAGAGCTCGGCCGACGCGTACAGGTCGTCGTCGAGCTCCGCGTCACGGGAGGAGCGGGCGTGCACGGTCATCGCGGGAGCTCGGCTGTGATCACGACGCCATCGTGGCCCGCCGGACGCGATCGCGGCGCGTCCGGTGCCCGGCGCGCCCCCGCCGACGTGCGCATAGGGCAGGCTGTCCGGGTGCAGCGGAGCCCGGCGTGATCGAGGCGCGGGGGCTGACCAAGCGCTACGGCACCACCGTCGCCGTCGACGACCTCAGCTTCACCGTCGGCGCCGGCACCGTGACCGGGTTCCTCGGCCCGAACGGCGCGGGCAAGTCCACGACGATGCGCATGCTGCTCGGCCTCGACCGGCCGACGGCGGGCGTCGCGCTGATCAACGGCCGCCCGTTCGCAGGCTCGAAGCAGCCGATGCGCGAGGTCGGTGCGCTGCTCGAGGCCAAGGCCGCCCACCCCGGCCTGCGGGTGCGCGACCACCTCCGTGCGCTCGCCCTCAGCAACGGCCTGCCCCGCGGTCGGGTCGACGCCGTGCTGACCCTCACCGGCATGCAGGACGTCGGGGCCCGGCGCGTACGCGGGCTGTCGCTCGGCATGTCGCAGCGGCTCGGCCTCGCGGCCGCGATGCTCGGCGACCCGCAGGTGCTGCTCTTCGACGAGCCGATCAACGGCCTCGACCCCGAGGGCATCCAGTGGGTGCGCAACTTCATGAAGTCGCTCGCCCGCGAGGGCCGGGCGGTGCTGGTGTCCTCGCACCTGATGAGCGAGATGGCGCTCACGGCCGACCACCTGCTCGTCATCGGCCGGGGGAAGCTGATCGCCGACACCGGCATGCAGGAGTTCATCCGGCAGAGCGGGGGCCGCGTACGGGTCCGCTCGCCGCGGCAGGCCGAGCTGGCGGCCGCGCTCGCCGGCGCCGGCCGGGCGGCAGCGGTCGTCGACGGCGCGCTCGAGGTCGACGGTGCCAGCGCGGCCGAGATCGGTGACCTCGCGTTCCGCGCCGGCATCCCGCTGCACGAGCTGACCGAGGTGCAGGCCTCCCTCGAGGAGGCGTTCATGTCGCTCACCGCGAGCAGCGTCGAGTTCCACGCCGAAGCGCCGCGATGAGGTTCACGGCGGTGCTGCGCAGCGAGGCGACCAAGCTGTTGGCGCTCCGGTCGACCCGCTGGACGCTGCTCGCGCTCATCGTGTCGACGGTCGGGTTCGGCGCGCTGGCCGCGTACAACGTCGCGACCAACGGCGGGCAGACGCTGTTCGACCCGACCCGGGCCTGCCTCGCGGGGCTGGCGTTCGGCCAGCTGGCGATGGCGGTGCTCGGCGTCCTGACGATGACCACCGAGTACGGCTCCGGCGCGATCCGCAGCACCTTCGCGGCCGTCCCGCGGCGTGGTCTGGTGCTGGGCGCCAAGACCCTGCTCGTCGCCGTCGTCGGCCTGGTCGCCGGTCTCGTCAGCTCGTTCGCCGCGTTCTTCGTCGGGCGGGTCTACTTCTTCCACTACGGCGGTACGCCGTCGATCACCGACGCCGGGGTGCTGCGGGCCGTCATCGGCGGCGGCCTGTACGTCATGGGCAGCGGCCTGTTCGGGCTCGCGCTCGGCGCGGTGCTGCGCCACACCGCCGGGGCGGTCACCTCGGCGATCGCCGGCCTGCTGGTGGTGCCCGGGCTGACGAACCTGCTGCCGGGCCGGTGGGGCTCGACGGTGCACACGTACTTCACCAGCAACGCGGGGTCGCGGATCATCGACGTCACCGGCGACGGTGGGCTGTCGCCGTGGGCCGGGTACGGCGTCTTCACGCTCTGGTGGGTCGTCATCCTCGTGGCGGGCTACGTGGTGGTGCAGCGCCGCGACGCCTGAGGTCAGGCGACCGTGAGCTCGAGGGTGCTGCCCGCCCGGGTCTTGCGCACCTGCAGCTGGGCGGGGATCCGGCGCCGCAGGTCGGGCACGTGGCTGACGACGCCGACCACGCGGCCGCCGGAGCGGAGCCCGTCGAGCACGTTCATGACCTCCTCGAGGGTGTCCTCGTCGAGGCTCCCGAAGCCCTCGTCGACGAACAACGCGTCGATCGGCGCGCCCCCGGCCTCGGCGGTGACGACGTCGGCGAGCCCCAGGGCGAGGGCCAGGCTGGCTGCGAAGGTCTCGCCGCCCGACAGCGTGCCGGTGTCGCGCTCGCCCCCGGTCCACGCGTCGTGGACGACGAGCCCGAGCCCGCCGCGGGTGCGCCGGTCGGTCCGGACGTCGGTGTGCCGCAGCGCGTAGCGGCCGTCGGTCATGAGCAGCAGCCGCTGGCTCGCCGCCGCGGCGACCTGCTCCAGCCGGGCGGCCAGGACGTAGGTGGACAGCCGCATGCCCAGGCTGTTGCTGCCGCGCGCGAGGTCGGCCAGCGCCGCGGCCTCGGCATGGTCGGCGAGCAACGGCGCCAGGGCCGCGGCCTGCTCGCGGAGCTCGGGGCCGAGGCGCACGACCCGCGCGTGCCGGTCGCGGGCGATCGCGCTCTGCTCGGCGAGGACCTCGCGCTCGGTCCGCCGCTCGGCCGCGAGCGCACCGGTGGTGGTCACGTCGGCGGCCGGCTCCTCGGGCAGGGCCAGCTCGGGCACCGCCCGGGCGGCGGCGAGCTGCCCGTCGTACGCGGCCAGCTGCTCGGCCAGCTCCGCGACCTCCGCGGGCGGCAGCGCGGCGGCGCGGACCGCGGCGACGTCGCCCGCGTCGCCCGCGGCGATCGCCTCGGCGAGCTCCGCCGCGGCCGACGCCGCGTCGAGGGCGAGCCGGTGTGCCGCCGCGGCGTCCGTGGCCGCCG
Source organism: Candidatus Melainabacteria bacterium (assembly GCA_903970495.1). GTDB lineage: Bacteria > Actinomycetota > Actinomycetes > Mycobacteriales > CAJCIY01 > CAJCIY01. The sequence goes on from CAJCIY010000226.1 coordinate 3,255, forward strand.
CGTCGAGCGCCGCGATCTCGGCGGCGGCCGCCTCCAGCGCGGTCGCGAGGTCGGGTGCGTCGCCGACCGCGGTGGCCAGGGCGGTGCGCTCGACATCGGCCCGCTCGATCGCCTGCTGCTCGGTGTCCACGGCGGCGGCCGACCGCGTACGCGCCGCGGCGAGGTCGGCGGCCAGTGCGGAGCTGCGCGCCGTGACCGTGTCGGCCGCGAGGGTCGCCGACGGCAGCAGCGCCGCCCGCTCGGCGAGAGCGAGCAGGTCGGCGTCTGCGGCGGAGCGCGCGGCGGTCAGCCCGGTGGTCTCGCCCCAGCCGGCGACCTCGAGCCGCGCGGCCACGATCTGCCGCTCGGCG
>CAJCIY010000227.1 GCA_903970495.1 Candidatus Melainabacteria bacterium
CACGGGAAGTCCGCGACGCCCGCCGCGAGCAGGCAGGGGATCCGGCCCGCGGGGATGAGACGGGAGACCACGAGGAACCGGCCGCCGCGCTCGTGGAGCTTGTGCGTGAAGCGGTCCAGCGCATCGGTCTTCACCCGCCGCCCGACCCACGCCACGAGCCGTGGCCCGCCGAAGCGGGTGAGGGCGAACGTCACGACGTCACCGGCCAGGGCCGCGGCCGCCGCGACCGCGATGACCACCGGGACCAGGGCGAGGTTGCGGGAGCCGGCGACCGCGACCCCGGCGGTGAGGATCGGCCCGGTCGGGACGACGGGGACGATCGACCCGAGCAGCACCAGACCGCCGACCGCGACGACGCTGCCGTGCGCCGCCGCCGGGCTCGCGAGACCGTCGATCATGCGACGAGGCGCTCGCCGGGCGCGGTGACGGCGATGCGCACCGCCGGCGCGAGGTCGGCGGCGACCCGCACCAGCGCGTGCGGCGGGTCGAGCAGCTGGTGGCGCATCCGCCAGGCGTACGCGGTCGGGGCGAGCGTGCCCCAGTGGATCGGCAGGACCAGCCGCGGCCGGATCAGCGCCGCCGCCTCCGCCGCCCTCGCCGGGTCGAGGTGGCCCGGGCCGAGGTCGGGGCCCCAACCCCACACCGGCAGCAGTGCGAGGTCGACGTCGCCGAGGTGCGACATGCCGTCGAACAGGTCGGTGTCGCCGGCGAAGTAGACGCGGTCCTCGCCGTCGTCGAGCAGGTAGCCGAGCGGGTGGGCGGTGACGTCGCCGACCGGCCAGCGGCGGTCGTCGTGCCGGCAGTCCGTCGCGGCGACGGTGAGGTCGCCGACGACGGTGGACTCGCCGACCGCGAGCTCGACGACGCCCCGGATCCCCTTCGACCGCAGCCACGGGCCGGCCCCGCGCGGGACGACGACGGTCGGGGCCGCGAGGCGGCGGAGCGAGGGCAGGTCGAGGTGGTCGGCGTGCAGGTGGGAGACCACGACGAGGTCGACGTACGGGACCGCGCACGGCGCGACCACCCGCCGCAGGCCGCTGCAGAAGGCGCCGAGGACCGGGTCGGTGACGACCGTCAGGCCGCCGAGGCGCAGCAGCACGGTGGAGTGGCCGACGAATCGGGTCGGCGGCGTCATCCAGCGAGCGTACGGGGGCTGTGTCGGCTTCCCTCGAGAGTGACGGTACCGGGTATCCATGCCGTCGCAGCGCCCGGTTTCGTCGCTCTCGGCGAGGCTGAGAGATCGACGACGTGGCGCGGGCGGCTCAGACGGAGGTGGGCTTGGCCCGCAGCGCCCTGAGGTACTCGCGGTTCATCGTCGTGATCGACTCGAAGGGGATCTCCTTCGGGCACGACCGCGCGCACGCACCGGTGTTGGTGCAGCCGCCGAAGCCCTCGTGGTCCATCTGCTCGACCATGTTCCGCACCCGGTCCGTACGCTCCGGCTGGCCCTGCGGGAGCAGGTTGAGGTGCCGGATCTTGGCCGAGGTGAACAGCATCGCCGCGCCGTTGGGGCAGGCGGCGACGCAGGCACCGCAGCCGATGCAGGTCGCGTTCTCGAACGCCATGTCGGCGTCGGCCTTCGGCACCGGGGTCGAGTGCGCCTCGGGGGCCGAGCCCGTCGGCGCCGTGATGAACCCGCCGGACTGGATGATCCGGTCGAGCGCGGACCGGTCGACCGACAGGTCCTTGATCACCGGGAACGCCTCGGCCCGCCAGGGCTCGATGTCGATGGTGGCGCCGTCCTCGAACGACCGCATGTGCAGCTGGCAGGTCGTGGTCTGGACCGGGCCGTGCGCATCGCCGTTGATGACCATGCCGCAGGAGCCGCAGATGCCCTCGCGACAGTCGTGGTCGAAGGCCACCGGCTCGTCGCCGCCGAGGATCAGACCCTCGTTCAGGACGTCGAGCATCTCCAGGAACGACATGTCCTGGCTGACGTCGTCGAGGTGGTAGGTCACCATCCCGCCGTCGGTGTCCGGGCCGCTCTGGCGCCAGATGTTCAGGGTCAGCTTCATCAGGCTGTGTCCTTCGTGCGGCAGCCGGTCATGCATAGCTCCGCTGGGCTGGGTGGACGTACTCGAACTCGAGATCCTCTTGGTGCAGCGTCGGCTTCTCGTCCACGCCGCCCCACTCCCACGCGCTGGTGAAGGAGAACTCGTCGTCCTTGCGCAGCGCCTCGCCCTCGGGGGTCTGGCTCTCCTCGCGGAAGTGACCGCCGCAGGACTCGGTGCGGACGAGCGCGTCGCGGACCATCAGCTCCCCGAACTCCAGGAAGTCGCTGATGCGGTTGGCCTTCTCGAGCGACTGGTTGAACTGCGCGCCCGTGCCGGGCACCTTGACCGAGCGCCAGAACTCCTCGCGCAGCTCGGGGATCCGCTCGAGCGCCTTGTGCAGGCCGGCGTCGTTGCGGGCCATGCCGCAGTAGTCCCAGACCAGCTCGCCGAGCTCGCGGTGGAACGAGTCCGGGGTGCGGTCGCCGTCGACGGCCAGGATCTTCTCGAGCCGGCCGGTGGCGGACCCGACGGCCTCGGTGACCTCGGCGCTGCCGGGGTCGACCTCCGGGAACTTCTCCCGCGCGAGGTAGTCGTTGATCGTCGACGGGAGCACGAAGTAGCCGTCGGCGAGGCCCTGCATCAGCGCCGAGGCGCCGAGGCGGTTGGCGCCGTGGTCGGAGAAGTTCGCCTCACCGATCGCGAACAGGCCGGGGATCGTGGTCTGCAGGTCGTAGTCGACCCACAGCCCGCCCATCGTGTAGTGGATCGCGGGGTAGATCCGCATCGGGACCTCGTACGGGTTCTCCGCGGTGATCCGCTGGTACATGTCGAAGAGGTTCCCGTACTTGGCCTTCACCGCGGCCTCGCCCATGCGGCCGATGGCCTCGCCGAAGTCGAGGTAGACGCCGAGCCCGCCCGGGCCGACGCCCCGCTCCTGGTCGCACATGTTCTTCGCGGCGCGGGAGGCGATGTCGCGGGGGACGAGGTTGCCGAACGCGGGGTACTGGCGCTCGAGGTAGTAGTCGCGCTCGCTCTCCGGGATGGAGTCCGGCGAGCGGTCGTCGCCCATCTCCTTGGGCACCCAGATGCGGCCGTCGTTGCGGAGCGACTCGCTCATCAGCGTCAGCTTCGACTGGTGCTCGCCCGAACGCGGGATGCAGGTGGGGTGGATCTGGGTGAAGCAGGGGTTCGCGAAGTACGCGCCGCGCTTGTGGGCCCGCCAGATCGCCGAGGCGTTCGAGCCCTTGGCGTTGGTGGACAGGTAGAACACGTTGCCGTAGCCACCGGTGGCCAGCACGACCGCGTCGGCCATGTAGGTGTCGATCCGGCCGGT
>CAJCIY010000228.1 GCA_903970495.1 Candidatus Melainabacteria bacterium
CGGTCAGCGCGTGGCCGGCGACCTCGGCGATGTCGTCGGCGTCGACGAACGCGAGCCTCCCGTCGCCGGCCGCGGTCGTGATCGTGCCGCAGGCGCGGATCTCGGCGGCCACGTGGTGGCCGCCGGTCACGTTCTGCATGAACCACGACGGCTGCAGCACCGCCCACTCCTCGAACATCATCGGGATGAGCGCGTGCGCCTTCCCCGCGCCCGGGCCGCCCGCGACGTTGACGGCCGAGGACAGCAGCACGACCCGGCGCACGCCCCGGTCCTGCGCGAGCTCCAGGAAGGGCGGCATCGCCACGGCCGGATCGACGACACGCGTCGGCGGCACGAGGTAGCAGCGGTCGACGCCCTCGAGGGCCGCGGGGAACGTCGTCGGGTCGCCCCAGTCGAACGTCGGACGGTGCGCGGTACGGACGTCGACGCCACTGCGCCGCAGCCGGTCTGCGACGCGGGAGCCCGTCGTGCCGGACGCGCCGGTGACGAGGACGGTCACGTGCCGACCGCCTGGAGCGGGTTCCAGTAGTCGCGGTAGCGGAGGATCCGCTCGTCTCGGACCGTCACGACGGAGATGTAGCCCATCCCGTGGGGCTCGCCGGTCGCCTTCAGGCGGCCCTCGGCGCGCATCTCGAGCACGATCACCTCGGCGTCGGTCGTCTCGTGCACGGTCATCTCGCGGAGCCGGACGAACTCGATGCGCCCGGGATAGCGACCGAGGTAGCTCCGCAGCTCCGCCTTGCCCTCGACCCGCGTCGGTCGGCCGGGCGGCGCGAACGGGAACTCGAAGACGACCTCGTCGTGCATGAGCTCGAGGTACGCGTCGTGGTCGCCCGCTCCCGCGAGCAGGAGGCTCCTGCTCAGGATCTCGGTCGGCGTCGCTGGCATCGTCCCTCCCCCGTATCATCCGGACCATGAGTCCGGTTGACACGTTACGGACCGCCGGTCCGCCTAGCAAGCCCGAACGGGCCGACGCGGCGCGCAACCGGTCGGCGATCCTCGACGCCGCGGACGGGCTCTTCCGCAGCACCGCGTCGCCCGACGGCGTCACGATGGAGGACATCGCCCGGGCCGCGGGTGTGGGCAAGGGGACGCTGTTCCGCCGCTTCGGCGACCGCACCGGCCTGGTCCGCGCCGTCTTCGCCGCGCAGTCCGCCGACCTGTCCCGGCGGATCTCAGCCGGCCCGCCTCCGCTCGGCCCCGGCGGCGACCCGCGTGAGCGCGTCGCCGCGATCGTCGACGCCCTCGTCGTGCTCAAGGTCGAGAACCGCCACCTCTCCGCGGTCGTCGAGGGCGGGCTGATCGGCGGTCGGCTCGTGGACTCGCCGTCCTACCAGGCGCTGAAGGGGCTGCTCGCCGGCGAGCTGACGCACGTCGTCGGGGCCGCGCACGCCGCGTACACGGCAGACGCCCTGATCGGGTGCGTGCGCGCCGACGTGCTGCACCGCGCGCTCGACGACGGGCTGTCACCCCGCCGGCTGCGCAACCAGGTCAGCGCGTACGTCGACCGGGTCCTGCGCCCCTGACCCCATCGGCCAGGATGGTGTCGGCCACGGCATCAGGACGCCGACGGAGGGACCCATCGGCATGCGCAAGGTCGTGCTCTCCCACGTCATCACCCTCGACGGCTACGCCGTCAGCGAGGCAGCCACCGAGCTGTACCGCTACATGGCGGAGATGGACGATCCCGAGCACGACAGGCGTTCCCTCGACCGGGTCAGCTCGGCCGGCGAGCACGCGATGGGCGCGACCACCTACCGCGACATGGGCCCGCACTGGCTGTCGTCTGACAGCCCGATCGCCGACGCGATGAACCGGATCCCCAAGCTCGTGTTCTCCGACAGTGAGATCGACGACTCCTGGGGACCGGTCCGGGTGATCCGCGGCGACACCCGGGAGGCGTTCGCCGCGCTCAAGGCCGAGGCGGGCGGCGACATCCTCGTCCACGGCGGCACCCGCTTCGTGCACAGCCTCCTGCGGCTGGACCTCCTCGACGAGCTCCGGCTCGACGTCCTTCCCGTCGCGATCGGCGCCGGGGTCCCGCTGTTCGAGGACCTCGGCCGGATCCAGCGACTGCGGGTCCTGCAGACGACCGCCTTCCCCTCCGGGGTCCAGGAGGTGGTGCTCGCACCGGACCGCAGCGCCTGAGCGACCAGGGTCGGTCTGGCGCGGTCGCGACTGGCAGGCCCCCTCTACGCACCTGCCAGTCGCGTCCGATCCAGGGCGGTCAGCCGATGACGCCGGTCTTCGGACGGCCGAGCTGGAGGACCACGGTGACCACGGTGAGCACGGTGAGCACGATGCTCACCGCGGCGAGGACCTTGATCCACGCGGCCGCGAGCGTCCGGCTCGACGTCGTCGAGGGGGTGCTGCAGATCGAGGTACGGGACGACGGGCGGTCGACCGAGCCCTGGACCGCGGGGGTGGGCACGGCCTCGATGCGCGAGCGGGCGGCCGAGGTCGGAGGCACCCTGACCGCCGCGGGCGGACCCGACGGTGGGCGCGTCGTCGCGCTCCTGCCGCTCGCAGGTCGGGCCGTCATCGTTACCGGTCCGACGGGCACCGCGTAGAGCGCCGGCGCCGTCACGTCCGCACCGCTCCCGCGACTCGATCGAGGCCGGCCTGCGCTGGCAGCGCCCGCTCCGGTCCGGCACCCTGGCTAGCCTGCGGCGATGACCACCGTGACGTTGCGCAGCCGTCGGGAGTCCGACGAGGGCGACCTGTATGCGCTGGCCGGCGACCTCGACTCGTGGGAGCTGCGGACCCCGCGCCCGCCGACCACCCTGACGCTCGAGGAGTACCGCGAACGCCAGAGCCGGTCGACCGCCGCGGCCACCTTCGTCGTCGAGGCCGACGCCGAGCTCGCGGGGCAGGTCACGGTCATGGCCGAGGATCCGCTGGCCCGGCACGCCGAGATCGGCATCGTGCTGCGCCCCGACGCGCGCGGCCGCGGCATCGGGACCGAGGCGCTCCGCCAGGTCGTCCGGTTCTGCTTCGTCCGGCGCAACCTGCGCCGCGTGCACGCCGTCGCGCTCGCGACGAACCTCGCCTCGCTCGGCGCCTGCCGGAACGCCGGGTTCGTCGAGGAGGGTCGTCGCCGCGAGCACGCCTGGGTCCGCGGCGCGTACGTGGACGAGATCGTGCTGGGTCTGCTGCGCTCGGATTGGAGCGGTCGAGCACGAGGGTGAGATGGGGGTGCGTCAGGTCCCGGACCGCTCCACGGCGGGGGCCGTCCAGCTGGCGAGCAGCGAGAGCGCGTCGTCGGCCGCGCTGCCCGGCTCCGCCGTCAGGCACGTGAGCACGAGGCCGCTGTCCGCCTCGGCCGGGAGCGGGAGCGAGTCGAACCCGACCTCGAGGTAGCCGACGACGGGGTGCTGGAAGCGCTTGGTGCCGGTCGTGTGGAGGCGTACGTCGTGCTCGGCCCAGTAGCGGCGGAAGTGCTCGCTGCGGGTGGCGAGCTCTCCGACGAGCTCGTTGGTCTCGCGGTCTCCCGGCTGGTGGCCGGTCTCGGACCGCAGCACCGCCGCGGTCTGCCGGGCGACGCTCTCCCAGCCGGGGTAGAAGTCCGCGGCGCGATCGTCGAGGAAGCAGAACCGCACCAGGTTGGGCTGCTCGCCCTGCGAGGCGAAGACCGGCGCATAGAGGGCGCGGGCGAGGTCGTTGCTGGCCAGCATGTCCTGGCGGCTGTTGCGCACGAACGCCGGGGCCGCCGTCATCGCGTCGAGGATGCGGTGCACGCTCGGCCGTACCGCTCCGGCGCTCCGGGTGGGACGGGCGGGCGATCGTCGGGTCGCGCCGGCGCGAGCGAGGTCGAACAGGTGCCGCCGCTCGGCCTCGTCGAGCAGGAGCGCGGTCGCGACGGCGTTCAGCACGTCGTCGGAGACGCCGGTGGCGTTGCCCTTCTCGAGCCGCACGTACCACTCGATGGACACGCCGGCGAGG
>CAJCIY010000229.1 GCA_903970495.1 Candidatus Melainabacteria bacterium
GCGGTGCGCGCCCCGAGGCGTACGGGCTGCTGCACGGCGTGGACGATCTCACGCCCGGCGGGGGCGGGACGCGTGCCGCCGCCGCTACCAGAACGTCTGGCGGTCCGCGCTGCCGCGCTCGGCCACCCCCTCTCAGGACACCTGCCGTCGCGTTCTGGTAGTGCCGAAGACCCGGAGCGTCGCCGGCTGCGATCATCACGGCCGTGGTGAGGGCGGTGGCGTACGTGCCGGGCTCGCCGCTGCTCGTCCCCGGCCTCGGCGGGCAGGCCGACGTTCTTGCTCACCTGCGCGAGACCTGCCTCGAGGCGGTGCGGGCGCTCGGCCCCGGCCCCGTCGTCGTCGTCGGCGAAGGCCCCGAGGACGCCTGGTACGGCGGCGGTCGCGCGCGCTTCGATGCGTACGGGCCGACGGGGTCGGACGTCTTCTGCTGCCGCTACCGCGGCAGGGAGGAGATCGGCGAGCAGTCCGATCCGCTGCCCCTCGCCCTCGGGGTCGGTCTCTCGCTGGCCGTGTCGGCGCACGCGGACGTCTGCGGGCTGCTGGCCGTGGCCGCGCAGCCGGAGCTCACCGTCGAGGGAGCCGCGGCGCTGCTGGTGGTGGCGGACGGGTCGGCGCGGCGGGGGCCGCAAGCGCCGCTGCCCGCCGACCCGCGTGCGGAGGCGTGGGACGACGCGCTCGCGGCCGCTCTGGGGCGCGGTGACCTCAACGTCGACGTCGACCTCGGCGCCGAGCTCGGGGCGCCCGCGGCCGTGTGGCAGGCCGCCGCGGCGCTCACCGCGGGCCGCCGCTGGGACGCCCGCCTGCTGGCCCACGAGGCCCCGCTGGGCGTCGCGTACCTGGTCGCGACCTGGCGCTGAGGCCACATCCCGCAAAACCGGACACGATCGTGTACGGTTGGTCCCGATGACATCGCTGACCGTGCAACAGGCAGCGGACACCACGGGCTGGTCGCCGCGGATGCTCCGCTACCTCGAGGAGCACGGCCTGGTGACCGCCCAGCGCACCACCGGTGGGCACCGGCTCTACCCGCCGCGGCAGATCGACCGGCTGCGGCAGCTCAAGACCCTGCTCGACGAGCACGGCCTCGGCATCACCGACCTCGCGTACGAGCTGCGGACCCGCACCGAGCCCGCGCTCGCCCGTGACGTCGAGCAGTGGTTCGGCTCGCTGCACCGCAGCGGGCTGGCCGACCAGGTCTACCGCCGCATCGCCGGTGAGCTCCACGAACGACACGACCGCCTGGAAACCCCCCTACGCCTGACAGAGAGCGAGAACCGCATGACCGTCAGCCTCACCGCGGACTCGGCCGGCACCGTCGGCCAGTTCAAGGTCGCCGACCTGTCGCTGGCCGAGTTCGGCCGCAACGAGATCCGCCTCGCCGAGCACGAGATGCCCGGCCTCATGGCGCTGCGCGCCGAGTACGGCAAGGTCCAGCCGTTCAAGGGCAAGAAGATCGTCGGCTCGCTGCACATGACCGTGCAGACCGCCGTCCTCATCGAGACCCTGACCGCGCTCGGCGCGGACGTCCGCTGGGTCTCCTGCAACATCTTCTCGACCCAGGACCACGCGGCCGCGGCGATCGTCGTCGGCGAGGGCACGCCCGAGAACCCGACCGGCGTCCCCGTGTTCGCGTGGAAGGGCGAGACGCTCGAGGAGTACTGGTGGTGCACCGACCAGGCCCTCACGTGGCCCGACGGCACCGGCCCGGACTCGATCGTCGACGACGGCGGCGACGCCACGCTGATGATCCACATGGGCGTGGAGTACGAGACCGCCGGTGCGGTCCCGTCGGCCGGCCCCGAGGACAGCGAGGAGTACGCCGTCATCCTCGACACGCTGCGCGCCTCGCTCGCGCGCGACAAGACCCGCTTCACCACGATGGCGCCGGCTATCAAGGGCGTCACCGAGGAGACCACGACCGGCGTCCACCGCCTGTACGAGTTCGCCCGCGACGGTCGCCTGCTGTTCCCGGCGATCAACGTCAACGACTCGGTCACCAAGTCGAAGTTCGACAACAAGTACGGCTGCCGCCACTCGCTGGTCGACGGCCTGAACCGCGCGGTCGACGTGATGATCGGCGGCAAGGTCGCCGTGGTCTGCGGCTATGGCGACGTCGGCAAGGGCAGCGTCGAGTCGCTGCGCGGCCAGGGCGCCCGCGTCGTGGTCACCGAGGTCGACCCGATCTGCGCGCTGCAGGCGGCGATGGACGGCCTGCAGGTCGTGACCCTGGAGGAGGCGCTGCCGTACGGCGACATCTTCGTCACCACGACCGGCAACAAGGAGATCATCTCCGCCGAGCAGATGTCCCGGATGAAGCACCAGGCGATCGTCGGCAACATCGGCCACTTCGACAACGAGCTCGACATGGCCGGCCTCGCCAAGGTGCCGGGCGTCGTGAAGAAGGAGATCAAGCCGCAGGTCCACGAGTGGACCTTCCCGGCCACGGCCGACAAGCCCGAGCACTCGATCATCGTGCTGTCCGAGGGCCGGCTGCTCAACCTCGGCAACGCGACCGGTCACCCGAGCTTCGTCATGTCGGCGTCGTTCGCGAACCAGACCCTGGCGCAGCTCGAGGTCCTCACCAAGGGCGACCAGTACGACAACAACGTCTACGTGCTGCCGAAGATCCTCGACGAGAAGGTGGCCCGGCTGCACCTCGAGGCCGTCGGCGCGCACCTGACGCAGCTGTCGAAGGGCCAGGCCGAGTACATCGGCGTGGACGTGCACGGCCCGTACAAGCCGGAGCACTACCGCTACTGAGCACCACCGCACTCGAACGGCCCGCCGGAGACCCGGCGGGCCGTTCGTCACTTCAGGACGTTGACGGCGCGGGCGACGACGAGGCCGACCACGACGAGCGCGACCGCCGACTGCACGAAGAACAGCGCCTTCATCCAGCGCGTCATCGGCATCGTGTCGGTCGGCGAGAACGCGGTCGCGTTCGTGAAGCTGACGTAGAGGTAGTCGACGATCGTCGGCTCCCAGTCGGGGCTGGACACGCCGTCGGTCGTCATCTGCGGGAACAGCAGGTCGGGGTAGGAGCGGGCCGCCTGCGCGCGGGCCACGGAGCCGCCGCGGTCGAGCTCCCAGTAGAGCAGGCCGAACGCGACGACGTTGGTCAGGTAGACCAGGCCGCCGCTCGACAGCAGCGTCGACGCGGAGTTCGCGAGGTCGGCCGAGCGGTCGACGAGGTCGCGGACGAGCAGCACGACCGACGCGGTGTTCGCGCCGAGGATCACGGCGGTCAGCGTCAGGCTGAGCAGCCGCAGCGGCCGGGTGTCGCGCTCCTGGCGTACGGGGTTCGCGACGACGAGGGCGACCAGCAGCACGCCCTCGGGGACGAGCAGCGCCCACCGCGGCCCGAGCAGGACCGGATGCGGCAGCACCGCCTGCAGCGCGACCGCGACGAGCAGGGTGAGCAGCACCGGGATCCGGTTCTCGTGCGGCGTCGCCCGCCGCCACGCCGGTTCGGTCACCGCCCGATCGTGGCAGAGCGGGTCGCCCCGGGCTGGGATGATGGCGCCGTGACGGCCGAGCTGTGGCACCGCGCGGTGCCGATCCTCCCGAGCCACGACCTGCGGCTCACCGCCGGCTTCTGGGGCTCGCTCGGCTTCGCCATCACGATGGCCGAGGACTACCTGCTGCTCGAGCTCGGGACCGTCGAGCTGCACTACGTCGACTCGCCCGACGTCGACCCGTTCGCGACGGCATGGCTCGCCTACGTGCAGGTCACCAACGCCGACCTGCTGCACGCGGAGCTCTACGAGGCCGACGTGATGCCCGACGGAGCCGGCGAGCTGGCGGAGCTGCAGGCCCGCTGGACGGCGGGCCGCGACCTGAGCCGTCTGGCCGGGCTGCGCGACACCGACCACGGCATGCGCGAGTTCACGATCTTCGACCCGACCAACAACCAGATCACCTGCGGCCACCCGGCCTGACGGCCGGCTCTGTCCCCGGCCCGCCGCGCGGCCTAGCCTCCGGGTCATGACCGAGGACCTGCTCGTCGCCGTCGCCGACCGGGTCGCGACCGTGACGCTGAACCGCCCCGCGGTGCTGAACGCGATGACGATGGGGATGCACCACGCGTACTGCCGGCTGCTCCTGGACCTCGATGCCGACCCGGCGGTGCGGGCGATCGTCGTGACCGGCGCCGGCCGCGGCTTCTGCGCGGGCGCAGACCTCGACGCCGGCGCCGCCTTCGCGGACTCGGTCGTCAGCGCGGTCGACGCGGCGGCGGACGAGCCGCTGGACGCGCCGCTGCGGATGCGGACGCCCACCATCGCGGCGGTCAACGGACCGTGCGCGGGGATGGGCACCTCGTACGCGCTGATGTGCGACGTCCGCTACGCGTCGCAGAGCGCGCGCATCGGGACGACCTTCGCGCGGCTGGGGCTGGTGGCGGAGTGGGGGATGGCGCACACCCTCGTCGGGATCGTCGGCCAGTCGGTCGCCGCCGACCTGCTGCTCTCGGCCCGCTACGTCGACGCCGACGAGGCGCTCGCGGTCGGCCTGGTCTCGCGGGTGCTGCCGGACGAGCAGCTGCTGCCGGCCGCGCAGGCGTGGGCGGCCGACGTCGCGGCGCACGCCTCGCCGCGGAGCACCGCGGCGATCAAGGCCCAGCTCCGCCGCGTCGCCGACGGCGAGTCGCGCTCCGACGGGTTCAGCCGGTCGGTCGCGCTGATGCGCGAGAGCCTCGGGTGGCCCGACATCGCCGACGCGGTGGCCGCCTTCCACGAGCGGCGGGAGCCGACCTTCCCCGACTTCTAGACTCGGGGGGTGGCGGTCCCGGTTGTCTCCTGCGAGTCCGTCACCGTCGTCGCCGGTACGACGACGCTGCTCGACGAGGTGTCGCTCGGCGTCTCCGTCGGCGAGCGGATCGGCGTCGTCGGCCGCAACGGCGCCGGCAAGTCGACCCTCGTCCGCGTCCTGGCCGGCACCCGCCACCTCGACGGCGGGCGGGTCATCCACCCGTCCGGCACCCGGATCGGCGTGCTGGCGCAGACCGACGAGCTCGACCCCGAGGCCACCGTGCTGCACGCCGTCGTCGGCGAGGTGGCCGAGCACACCTGGCGGGGCGACGCGCACGTCCGGTCGGTGCTCGCCGGGCTGAGCGTCGAGCCGCTGCTCGACCGGCTCGCCGGCTCGCTGTCGGGCGGCGAGCGTCGCCGGGTCGCCCTTGCCGCGCTGCTCACCGCCGAGCTCGACCTGCTCGTGCTCGACGAGCCGACCAACCACCTCGACGTCGAGGGCGTCGGCTGGCTGGCCGGCCACCTCGCGGCGCGGCCGCGTCACCGCGCGCTCGTCGCGGTCACCCACGACCGGTGGTTCCTCGACGAGGTCGCGACCTCCACCTGGGAGGTCGTCGACGGCACCGTCCAGAGCTACGACGGCGGGTACGCCGCGTACGTGCTGGCCCGGGCCGAGCGGTCCCGGCAGCGCGACGCCTCCGAGGCCCGGCGCGCGAACCTCGTCCGCAAGGAGCTCGCCTGGCTGCGGCGCGGAGCCCCGGCGCGTACGTCCAAGCCGCGGTACCGGGTCGAGGCGGCCAACGCCCTCATCGCCGCCGAACCGCCGCCGCGGGACCGCGAGGGCCTGCAGCGGTTCGCCGCCGCCCGGCTCGGCAAGCAGGTCTACGACGTCGAGGCCGCGACGCTCCGCCGCGGCGGCCGGCTGCTGCTCGACGACGTCACCTGGCGGCTCGGCCCGGGCGACCGCGTCGGCCTCGTCGGTGTCAACGGCGCGGGCAAGACCACGCTGCTGCGGGTGCTCGTCGGCGAGCTGCCGCTCGACGCCGGGGCCGTCCGCACCGGCACCACGGTGCAGGTCGCGTACCTCTCGCAGGACGTCGCCGAGCTCGACGGCGGCCTGCGGGTGCTCGAGGCCGTCGAGCAGGTCGCGAAAGTGCTCCGCGTCGGCAGTGAGGACCTCACCGCCGGGCAGCTGCTGGAGCGGTTCGGGTTCGCGAGCGACCGGCAGTGGACCCCGGTCGCCGACCTCTCCGGCGGCGAGCGCCGGCGGCTGCAGCTGCTACGGCTGCTGATGGACGGGCCCAACGTGCTCGTCCTCGACGAGCCGACCAACGACCTCGACACCGACACGCTCGTCGCGCTCGAGGACCTGCTCGACGCCTTCGCCGGCACCGTCGTCGTCGTGAGCCACGACCGCTGGTTCCTCGAGCGGGTGTGCGACACGACCGCCGCCCTGATGGGTGACGGCTCGCTCGCCGCGCTGCCCGGCGGTGTGCAGCAGTACCTCGAGACCCGCGTCGTCGTCGAGCCGGACGCTGCCCCGGTCACCGCCAGGCCGGGCGGCGACAGCCGCGCGGCACGCAAGGAGCTCAGCAGCCTCGAGCGGGCGATCGCCCGCCTCGACAAGGACGAGGCGACGCTGCTGGACCGGATGGCCGCGGCCGCCGCCGACCACGCCGCCGTGAGCGCGCTCGACGGCGAGCTCCGGGCGCTGCGCGAGAAGCGCTCCGAGACCGAGGAGCGCTGGCTGGAGCTCGCCGATGAGGCGGGCTAGCTCCCGGCTCCGGCCACGACCGGCTGCACGTCGAGCTGCTCGGCCTTCGTGCACGCCTGCGACCCGCCGGGCAGCGGGACGTACGCGGCAGCCGTGTTGTCCGGCGGGTAGACCCGGAAGCCCGACACCGCGGTGGCGGCGCACGCCGTGGCCGGGAAGTTCTGGTAGTCGGTCACCTTCAGCTGCGCGGTCGCCTCGGCGCCGGGAGCCAGCGTGATGGTCGGCGTGGTCGCACCGCTGTCGCGCGTGGCGGGCGCGCCGACCTGCTTGCCGTCACCCGGGGCCACGAACGAGACGCCGGGGTAGGCCGTGATCGTGCAGGCGCCGGCCCCCTTGTTCGTGAAGTGCAGCGGGTAGATCACGCTGCCGGCGGCGCCGTCGGAGGCGCCCAGGGTGACCGTGAGGTTCGCGGTGGCGCAGGCGACCGGGCCGCTCGCCGTGGGGCTCGCGTTCGTCCCCGACGTCGAGGTCGCGGTCGCCGTCGGTGGGACGACGGTGTCTGTCACCGTGGCCGGCACCGACGCAGACGTCGGTGCCGCGGTGCTGCCCGTCCCGGCCGAGGCGTTGCCCGAGGAACCGCACCCGGCCACCGCGACCGCCACGGCGGCGGCGGGCAGCACCAGGGTCAGACCTGTCTTGGCGAGCATCGTGGCAGTCCTCCTCGTCGGGTGCCCGGGATCGGGCACAGCATGGCGCGCGTCCCCTGCCCTGACCGACGCCTGGTCACGCCACCGGGTTGCACGCCGGTAGCGTGAACGGGTGACCGCCGTCGATCCCCACGTCGCGTACGCCCGGCGGGTCGACGCGCTCCGGGCCCAGTACGCGGCCATCCCGGCAGGTTCGCCCGTACGCCTGGCGAAGAAGACCTCCAACCTCTTCCGCACCCGCGCCGAGACCACGGCGCCCGGTCTCGACGTCCGCGCCTTCGACGGCGTGCTGTCGGTCGACCCGGTCGCGCGCACCGCGGACGTGCAGGGCATGACGACCTACGAGCACCTGGTCGACGCGACGCTGCCCTACGGCCTGATGCCGCTGGTGGTGCCGCAGCTCAAGACGATCACCCTCGGCGGCGCGGTCACCGGGCTCGGCATCGAGTCGAGCAGCTTCCGCAACGGCCTGCCGCACGAGTCGGTGCTCGAGCTCGAGGTGCTCACCGGCGACGGCCGGGTGGTGACGGCCACGCCCGACAACGAGCACCGCGACCTGCTGTTCGGGATGCCCAACTCCTACGGCACCCTCGGCTACGCGCTGCGGCTGACGATCGAGCTCGAGCCGGTCCGGCCGTACGTGCACCTCACCCATGTGCCGTTCCGCTCGGGACGTGCTGCGGCACAGGCGATCTCGGAGATCGCCACGACGCGGAGCTGGCAGGGCGACCCGGTCGACTTCTGCGACGGCACCGCCTTCAGCCCCGACGAGATCTACCTGACGCTCGGCCGGTGGGCCGACGAGACACCGCACGGGGCGAGCGACTACACGGGCATGGACGTCTACTACCGCTCCGTCGCCGAGCGGCACACCGATGTGCTCACCGTGCACGACTACCTCTGGCGCTGGGACACCGACTGGTTCTGGTGCTCCGGTGCGTTCGGGGTGCAGGACCCCCGGGTCCGGCGGTTGGTGCCGAAGCGGCTGCTGCGGTCCGACACGTACTGGCGGCTGCTGCGCTTCGAGTCCCGGCACGGCTGGGTCGCCGCCCGCGACCGCCGGGCCGGCAAGCCCGAGGTCGAGCAGGTCGTGCAGGACATCGAGGTCCCCGTCGACCGGCTCGCGGAGTTCCTCGAGG
>CAJCIY010000230.1 GCA_903970495.1 Candidatus Melainabacteria bacterium
ACCAACGACGCCCCGGCGCTCGCGCAGGCGGACGTCGGCGTCGCGATGAACAGCGGGACGTCGGCCGCCAAGGAGGCCGGCAACATGGTCGACCTCGACTCCGACCCGACGAAGCTGATCGAGATCGTGGAGATCGGCAAGCAGCTGCTCATCACGCGCGGGTCGTTGACGACGTTCTCCATCGCCAACGACGTCGCGAAGTTCTTCGCGATCATCCCGGCGATGTTCGCCGCGGTCTATCCCGGCCTGGACAAGCTGAACGTCATGCGGTTGCACTCGCCGCAGTCCGCGATCCTGTCGGCGGTGATCTTCAACGCGCTGATCATCGTGGCGCTCATCCCCCTCGCCCTGCGCGGCGTGCGCTACACGCCGTCCAGTGCGAGCGCGATGCTCCGGCGCAACATCTACATCTACGGCGTGGGCGGGATCGTCGTCCCCTTCGCCGGCATCAAGGTCATCGACTTGATCATCCAATTCATCCCGGGAATCAGGTAAATCCCATGCGACGTCTCCTCGTTCCACTGCGCCAGTACTCCGCGGCGCTGCGCCTGCTCCTGGCCTTCACCGTCATCTTCGGTGTCGGCTACCCGCTGGTGATCACGGCGGTGGCCCAGATCCCGGGGCTCAAGAACAGCGCCGACGGCTCGCCCCTGCACCAGGGCGGCGCGACCGTCGGGTCGAAGCTCCTGGGGCAGGGCTTCACGGACTCCAACGGGAACGCCCTGCCGCAGTACCTCCAGTCCCGCCCGTCGGACGCGGGTGAGGGGTACGACCCGACCGCGTCCTCGGCCAGCAACCTCGGGCCGGAGTCCATCGTCGACACGCTGCCCAACCCCGCGGACAAGAGCGACACCGGCAAGCAGAGCCTGCTGACGCAGGTCTGCAGCCGCAGCCTCGCCATCGGGACCCTCGACGGGGTCAGCGGCGCCCGGCCCTTCTGCACCCCTGACGGGGTCGGCGCCGTACTCGCGGTCTTCTGGTCCGGGCCCGGCTACCACGGCCACATCACGAAGGTCGTGAGCCTGAACCAGACCGCCCCGGCGAAGCCGTTCCTGGCCAGCTACCAGGGCGTCGCGGTCCAGGACGCGGTGTACGGGCAGGACTACTCGGACGGGCAGGTCGTCCCGATCCGCGGCGACGCCCCGTCCAAGCCGGCGGTCCCGGCCGACGCCGTCACCGCGTCCGGCTCCGGCCTGGACCCCGACATCAGCCCGGCGTACGCCAAGATCCAGGAGGCCGTCATCGCCCGTACCCGCGGCATCACGGTCGCCCAGGTGGCGGCGGTCGTCGCCCAGTACACGAGCAGCCGGCCGCTGGGCTTCCTCGGCGAGGACACGGTCAACGTGCTGCAGGTGAACCTGGCGCTCGACGCGCGGTACCCGTACCGGGCCGCCTCGTGACGGGTCCCGTGCCGGCCGCCCCGTCGCCTCGCGGTCTCGCGCATCTGCGGTAGTGCACATCCTCGCGGTCGACGACGAGCCGTTGCTCCTGCGGACGCTCGTGCTCAGCCTCACCGGCCGCGGCTACCTCGTGACGACCGCGCAGACGGGCGGCGCGGCCATCAGCCAGGCGGCCATCTCCCGCCCCGACCTCATGATCCTCGACCTCGGGCTGCCGGACGTCGACGGCCTCGAGGTCATCCGGCACGTACGCCAGCTGCAGCCCGACCTGCCCATCGTGGTCCTGTCCGCCCGCACGGGCAGTCCGGACAAGGTCGCGGCCCTCGACCTGGGGGCGATCGACTACGTCACCAAGCCGTTCGACATGAGCGAGCTGGATGCGCGGATCCGCGCGTCCCTGCGACGGACGACCCTCGGCGCGGACGCCCGGATCGTCCAGCTGGGCCCGCTCACGGTCGACCTGCCCGGCCAGCTCGTCCGCGACGAGCAGGGGCGGCTCGTCCACCTCACGCGCACCGAGTGGACCATGTTGAAGGTGCTGCTGAGCCGGCCCGGCTCGCTGGTGACCGCAGCCGAGCTGCTGGTGGCGATGCGCGGCTCGCCGGAGCACACCGAGAGCAGCTACCTGCGGATCTACCTGCAGCAGCTGCGGCGGAAGCTCGAGCCGGACCCGACCCGGCCCCGCTACCTGATCACCGAACCCGGCATGGGCTACCGGTACGTCCCCTGACGCGGTAGCCGATCGCCGCAGGATCGTTATCGCCCGGTGACACGTCCGGGCGCGCGCGGCCGGTACCTTCGCGCCGCATGGGGAGGCTGCTGCGCGGGCTGCTCGCCCGACGGGGGAGCACCGCGCTGCTGATCGCGCTGGCCGTCGTCTCGGCGACCGCGGCGGGTACCGCACCCGCGTACGAGCAGGCGGCCCGGACCTCGATCCTGCGCACGACCCTGTCGGGCGCGCAGCCGCTCGCGACGCAGCTGGAGGTCACGAAGGCGGTCGACGCCCCGACGGACCCGGATCGCGACGGGGCGACCGTCGAGCGCGTCCTGCGGCCCGCTCGCCAGTTCGCGCCGGCGGTGCTGGCGGACGAGTCGGTCTTCCACGCCGGTGCGGAGACCTACCAGCTCGTCGCCCGGACGGGGGCGTGCGCCGACCTGCACCTGCTCTCCGGGCGGTGCCCGACGCGGACCGGCGAGGTGCTGCAGGGGCAGCCCGACGGAAGCCTGCACACCGGCAGCCGCATCGGGCCGCTGACCGTGGTCGGCACGTACGCCGTGCCGGCGTTCGGCAGCCTGCCCTGGTTCGGTCGCTACGACGTCTACTTCCCGTCCACCGGAGCGGTCGCCCTCTTCACCAGCCAGGCCACCGTGCATGCGTACGGCGGGCAGGGCTTCGAGGTGATCGACATCGGGCTCGACAGCCAGCACCTGTCTGCCGGCAACCTGACGACGGCCGACCGCGCGGTGGACCGGGTGCTATCCGACCGCGGGCTGGCGGCGGCCGGGTTCGTCTCGGTGAGCCTGCTCGACGCGACCGTGACGACGGTGCACCAGGGCTGGTCGGCGCTGGCCGTCCCGACGGTGCTCGCCACCGCCGAGCTGCTGCTGCTGGTCTGGCTGCTGCTCTCGCTGGTCGTCGTCGACGACATCGAGGCCCGCGCACCGGAGGTCGCCCTCGCCAAGCTGCGCGGGCGCCGGCCTGCCTCGGTGGTCGCGGTCGCCGTCGGCGAGCCGCTCGCCGTGCTCGCCCTGGCCGTACCGGTCGGTGCGGTGCTCGGCTGGCTGCTCGCCCACCTGCTCGCCCACGCCGACCTGCAGCCGGGTACGCCGGTGGGACTGCCCGCCCTGTCCTACGCAGTCGCGGGCGCCGCGGTCCTGGGCGGCCTCGCCGCAGTGCTGACGAGCGCGCGGCGGGTGCTGCGCCGCGGGGTCCTCGAGCAGTGGCGCCGCACCACGCGTGAGGCACCGACGCGCGGCTGGGTGGTCGACGCCGTCCTGCTGACCGCGGCCGCTGCCGGGCTCGGCGAGGTGGTCGCGACGGGAGCCATCGGCTCGTCGTCCCACGGCCTGCAGGTCGAGCTCGTCCCCGGCCTCATCGCGCTCGCCGCGTCGGTGGTGCTCTCCCGCCTGCTGCCCCCGGCCTGTCGGCTGCTGGCGCGGCTCACCGCGCGGCGCGGGTCGCTGGCGCCGTACCTGGCGCTGCGGCAGATCGGCCGGCGCCCCGGCGGGACCCGGACCACGATCGTGCTCGCCTCGTCGGTCGCCGTCGTGCTGTTCGGGGTCGCCGCCTCCTCGGTCGGGGACCACCAGCGGGGCCGGGTCGCGGCGGCGACCGTCGGCGCCGCGACGGTGCTGACCGTCTCACCGCCGCAGGGCGTCGACCTCGCCGCCGTGG
>CAJCIY010000231.1 GCA_903970495.1 Candidatus Melainabacteria bacterium
CGACGTCGGCCATCCGCACGGCGTACCCGTCGACCGTGGCCTGGTCGTAGGACGGCAGCGGCAGTGGCGCGACGACGTCCTCGGCGAGCAGCGTGCCCTGCGCCTCGGCGAGCAGCAGCTCGAGCGGGTCGAGCGGGGAGACGGAGCCGAGGACCTCGGCAAGGTGGGCGTCGACGGAGGTCGGGACCGTGACCGGGTTCGGTGCCGGGTTCGGTGCTGCGTCCGCGGCCGGCACCGGGCTGCTCACGCCGGCAGCCTCGGGGTGAGCTCGCGCAGCCACGCGCGCAGCTCCGGTCCGAGGTCCTCCCGCTCGCACGCGAGCAGCACGGTGGCCTTGAGCCAGCCGAGCCGGTCGCCGGTGTCGTAGCGGCGGCCGTCGAAGATCACGCCGCGCATCTCCCCGCGCACCGCCAGCTCGGCCATCGCGTCGGTCACCTGGATCTCCCCGCCGCGGCCCGGTGGCGTGCGCTCCAGGATCTCGAAGATGTCCGCCGAGAGGACGTAGCGCCCGACGATGCCGAGGTTGCTCGGCGCCTCCTCCGCAGCCGGCTTCTCGACGAGGTCGGCGATGTCGACGACGTCGCCGTCCCGCTCGCCGCGCAGCGAGGCGCAGCCGTACAGGGAGATCTGCGACGGCGGGAACTCCATGAGCGCGACGACGCTGCCGCCGTGGGAGGCCTGGACCTCGAGCATGCGGCGCAGGAGCGGGTCGCGCTCGTCGATGAGGTCGTCGCCGAGCATCACCGCGAACGGGTGGCCGTCGACGTGCGCCTTGGCCTGCAGCACCGCGTGGCCGAGACCCTTCGGCTCGCCCTGGCGTACGGAGTGGACCTGCAGCAGGTCGTTGGAGCGGCGGATCGCGGCGAGCCGGGCCTTGTCGCCCTTGGCCTCGAGCACCTGCTCCAGCGGCGGGTTGGAGTCGAAGTGGTCGACGATCGCGACCTTGCCGCGACCGGTGATGAGCAGCACCTCGCTGAGGCCGGCGGCGGCGGCCTCGGCGACGACGTACTCGATCGCGGGGGTGTCGACGACCGGGAGCAGCTCCTTGGGCACGGCTTTCGTCGCCGGCAGGAACCGTGTGCCGAGTCCGGCGGCGGGGATGACGGCCGTACGCACGTCGCTCGCGGGCATGTTTCCGACAGTAGACGGACGACCGGCGTCGCCCGGCGAGGCGCGGCTCAGCCGACGGGACGCGGCTCCGGGACCGGCACCGCCTCGTCGGCGGCGGTGCTCGTCGCGAGCTGCCAGCGGTCGCGGCCGGCGGCCTTCGCCTCGTACAGGGCCGCGTCGGCGGCGCGCAGCAGCGTCCGCGCGGTGTCGCCGTGCAGCGGCTGCACCGCGACGCCGACCGAGGTCGTCATGAGCACCGGCTCCTCGTCGGGACCGCCGACCGGGTGGGCGCGGACGACGTCGCGGACCTTGCTCGCCAGCGTCTCGGCACCGGCCGCGTCGGTCTCGGGTGCGATGAGGATCAGCTCCTCGCCGCCGTACCGGGCCAGGATGTCGACCTCGCGGACGACCGTGCGGACCCGCTCGGCGACCTCGATGAGGACCGCGTCGCCGCGCTGGTGGCCGTAGCGGTCGTTGACCCGCTTGAACCGGTCGAGGTCGAGCATCAGCACCGCGAGCGGGCGGTCGAACCGCGATGCCCGCTCGACCTCGCGGGCCAGCGCCACGATCGCGTACCGGTAGTTCCACAGGCCGGTCAGGCCGTCGGTGATCGACAGCCGCTGCGCCTCCTGGTGCAGCAGGACGTTGTCGACGGCGGCGACCGCCTGGCCGGTGAAGGACTCGACGATCCGGACGTCGCGCTCGTCGTAGGGCTGCCCGTCCCCGCGGTCGTAGAGGGCCAGCACGCCGGTGACCCGGCCGCCGCTGCGCAGCGCCGTCGCGAGGACGGTGCGGGCGGTCGGCTCGTCGGCCGCGGTGATCACGCCGTCGGCGCCGACGGTGCCGAAGACCGGCTCGCCGGTGCGCGCGACCCTCGCCACGACGCCGTCGCCGGCGGTGCTGACCGGGCGGTTGAGCTCGGCGCGGCCGTCGTCGGGGAGTCGGCCGTCGAGGCCCCGGGCGGCGCGCAGGTAGAGCAGCTCACCGGACGCGGCGGTCAGCAGCAGGGCGCCGCCCGTGGCCCGGACCGCGACCATCGCGGTGTCGACGATGACGTCGAGGATGCGGTCGAGGTCGTGCGTACCCGAGAGGGTGTCGCCCAGCCGGGAGACCGTGCGCTGCAGCTCGTCGCGGCTGGTCCGCAGGTCGGTGATCGTGCGCCGCAGCGCCTCGGTCATCGTGTTGAACGCCCCGGCCAGCCGGGCGGGCTCACCGCCGCCGTCGGTCGGCAGCACGAAGTCGAGGTCACCCCCGGTGACGCGCTCCGCTGCCTGCGAGAGCTCCTCGAGCGGTCGCGTGACGCTCGACGCCAGCCGACGACCCAGCAGGTACGCCAGCCCCAGCAGCGCGAGGCCGACGACCACGACGACCACGACGAGACCGAAGCCGCTCGGGGTGTGCGTGCTGAGCAGGATCCGGCTGCCGCCCGCGAGGCCGAGCACCGCGACCGTCCTGCCGTGGACGTGGAGCGCCGTCGAGGGGGGCGGCAGCTGCGTCTGTGCGGCGGCGGTCGCGGTCAAACCGCTGAAGTCGGTGAGCGTGGAGACGACCACCGTGCCAGCGGTGCCGCCAGTGGTTCCGGTGCCGCCGGGTGGGACGACGAAGGTCACGCCGTCGCCGGTCGCCTGCTGGATCTGCCCGAGCAGCCCCTGGCCGCCGGTCAGCGCCGGGTCGACCGCGACGGCGACGACCGCGGTGTCGCCGGTGGCCGTCCGGACCCGCGCCGCCAGCGCGCGGGTGCCGGCCGTACCGGCCGTGGCCGTCGTGTCCGCCGTCGCGCAGTCGGGGAGGGTCGGCAGCAGGGCGACGAGCTGCGCGGCGCGCGAGCCCGCGTCGGCTGCCGCGGCGACGGTACGGCCGCGGCCGTCGACGATCGCCGCCGCGAACCCGGCGCCGGCGCCGGCGCCCTCGACGCCCGTATCCTGTGCGTCCGCCGAGGTGCCCGCTGCCGCGAGGACGCGCGCGCGGTCGCCCACCAGCGCGCAGCTCGCCTGCAGCGCGTCGGCCGCCGTGGCGCGCGCGGCGAGCACGTCGGCGTCGGTCTTGTGGTGGGCGGCGGCGGGGATCGCGAAGGCCAGCACGAGCACCGCCACGACGACCGGCACGGCGGCCGCGAGCAGCAACGCCGCGGTGAGCCGGGCGCGGAGGGTCATCGGCCCTCCTTTCGGCGGCGGAGCGGGCGGCACGATGGTGCCATGCGATGTGCTGAACGAGGTGGGAGCGGGTCCGTGCCGACCAAGGCCGAGCTCCGGCGTACGGCCCTCGCGGCGCGCCGAGCGGCACCGGACCTCGCCGCCGGCGACGCCACGCGCACCCCGCTGGTCCTCGAAGCCGTGGCCGGCGCGGGGTGCGTCACCTGCTATGTGTCGGTCGGTTCCGAACCGGACACGAGCGCCGTGGTCCTGGGGCTGGTCGCGGCGGGCGTACGCGTCCTGCTGCCGCGGCTGCGCGCCGACGGCGGCCTGGACCTGGTCGACCGTCCCGCGGACGGCCTGCTGGCGCCCGG
>CAJCIY010000232.1 GCA_903970495.1 Candidatus Melainabacteria bacterium
ATCGGCTTGCCGGTGTGGCCGGTCCAGCTCCCCGAGCGGATCGCGTCCGCGAACCGGCCCATCCGGCCGAGCACCTCGTGGACGGCCGGCACGACGTCCTCGCCGTCGGTGCGGATCTCCTCGCCGGCCGGTGCGCGGAGCGCGACGTGCAGCACCGCGCGGTCCTCGGTGGTGTTGATCCGCTCGCCGCCGAACATCGCCTCGGTGCGCTCGCGCAGTCCCGACTCCTCGGCGAGGTCGCGGAGCAGCTCCAGTGTCTCGGCCGTGACGCGGTTCTTCGAGTAGTCGAGGTAGATGCCGACGGCCTCGGTCACCAGCGTCGTCCCGCGACCGGCATCCTCGGCGAACAGGTCGCGTAGGTGGCGGGGCCTGATCTCCGCGGCGTGGGCGGTGAGGGCGGCCCAGGCGGGACGGGTGCGGAGCGGTGCGGGATCGACCATGGGCCATGCGTACCAGACGCGGTCGACCGGCGCGTGACGGGCGGTCAGCGCTCTCGGCTGACCACCAGGTGCTCGGCCTCGGCGGCGAGCGGGGTGATGAGCTGCTGCACCACCGCCGGGTCCGGGTCGGCGTCGGCCGGCCACACCAGCAGCAGCGCACCCGTGGCGGGCGCGTCCGGCCCCGTCGACGGGAACGGCACCGCGACGCACGGCGCGTCGACGAGCTCGGGCTCGCCGCCCCAGCCGCCGCCGGTCACCGGCACCGGGACCGGCCCGCGCCGGCAACGGCCCTCCTGCAGCGCCGCGCACAGCACCCCGTCGCCCGGCAGGTAGACGTGCTCGTACGCGTCGCGCTCCCACGGCGTCATGCCCAGCGACACGTCCAGGTCCGCGTACGCGTCCTCGTGCCGGTAGACCGCGGCCCACCGCGCACCGCCCGACCGGACCGCTGCGGACAGCAGCCGCGACCTGGCCGTCAGGCTGCGCTCGTCGGGGTCGCCGACGGCGGCGGCGTTGCGCATGCGGACGACGAGCGACTCGGGCAGCGCCGCGTGGAGCGAGGCTCCGGCGGGGACGTAGGACAGCGCCTCGGCCAGGACGGCGAGCGCCAGGTCGTCGCCCTGCACCGCCAGCCCGCTCTGCTGGCCGAACGCCTCGTCGACCGCGAGGACGTCGGCGACGACGCGCTGCCAGGGGGCGCGGCCGGGCGGCAGGCCGTCGCCCCACAGCTCGTGGAGCAGCGTGGCCGCCGCGGCGACCCGCTCGCGGTGGTGCTCGGACCGGAATGTCACCGCTTCTCCCTCGAGCCGGGATTGTCTGTAATCAGGATCACATCCCCTTGCGTGGCGGTGTCAATCACCCTTCCGGGGCGTTCTCGGCGCGCGTTCCTCTGGCTAGGGTGACCCGCAGCTCGTGACCAGGGGGTTTCCGAGATGTGCGGTGGAGGACTGAGCGGTGCCCGGAGCGAAGATGTCCCCGCGCGAGGCGTCGGTCGAGGGCGTCGGGTCCTGGCCGCGGCTGCTGGACGACGTCGCAGCTGGCGACGGCGAGGTGGTCCTCACCACGGCTGACGGCCGGCGGGTGGTGGTCATCGCCGAGGAGCGGCTGCTGGCGCTGCGCGCCGCGAGCAGCGGCAGCCTGCGACCGCTCACGGTGCGCGAGCTCGAGGTCCTGCGCTGCGTCGCCGAGGGCGCGACCGGCAGCGCGGTCGCACGGCGCCTGGGGCTGGCCGCCAACACCGTCGCGCAGCACCTGGTCAGCGTCCGCCGCAAGCTCGGCACCTCCACGACCGCCGCCGCCATCGCCGTCGCCCGCGACACCGGCCTGCTGCCGAGATCGCACGGCTGAGCCTCAGCCGACGGGGAGCGCGGTCGTGCGGGTCAGCGCGGGCCGCGGGGTGATCCGCCGGGTCAGGGTCCGGCCGATCCGCTCGGCGAGCGCGGCGTCGTGGATGACGGCGTACTCGTAGACCGGCTCGCCGTCGCCCTGCTGCTCGCGGAGCCGGCCCACCATCACGGCCGAGAAGTGCGGGCCGAGGACGCACTGCACCCACTCGCCGGCGAGCGGCTCGTCGGGGTCGAGCGCGACCCCGTACGCCCGGGGCACCGGCTCCGGGGAGACGCCGGGACCGAAGATCCCGAGCACGGACACGCTCTCCGCAGCCTCCTCGTACGCGGCCCTGCGCTCCTCGATCTCCTCGGCGTTCTCGACGCTGACGAAGATCACGCCGAGCCGGCCCAGGCTGAGCGCCTGCCGACCGAGGCGGACGCGGATGTCGTGCAGGTCCTGCCAGCTGCCCTCCCAGAGGCGGTGGCCGGCGGCGCGCACCAGCCCGAACGGCGTGGTGCCCGCGTCGGCCTCCACCCGCTCGCGCCGGGGCAGCGGCGGGGTGTCCCGCCGGGTGCGGTGGCCGGCCAGCGCGTCCAGCGGGCCGGGCTTCGCGAAGAGGTAGCCCTGGCCCCACTGCGCGCCGAGCGCGATCGCGGTCGCCCGCTGCTGCTCGGTCTCGATGCCCTCGGCGAGGATGACCGCCCCGGTGCGCTGGGCGTACGCGACGGCGGCGATCGCCGCGGCGGTGCGCTCCGGCGACACGTCGGGGGCCAGCAGGGCGAGGTCGAGCTTGATGATCTCCGGCTGCACGATCGGCAGCAGCGCCACCGAGCTCGGGTCGACGCCGAGGTCGTCGAGCGCGACCACGTTGCCCCGGTGGCGGATCTCCTCGGCGTGCCGCAGCAGCGCCGCGACGCGGTGGGAGAGCGCGCGCTCGGTGAACTCCACCACGATGCGGAACGGCAGCGGACCCCTCAGCAGGGTCGTGAGGCGGTCGGACATCGGCAGGTCGACGGTGCCCGGTTCGACGTTGACGAAGACCAGGGGCGGCGCGACCCCCGAGTCACGGGCGGCCTCGATGATCTTCGTACGGCAGAGGATGTCCAGCTCGTGCAGGCGGCCGGCCTGGTGTGCGCGGGCGAACAGCGCCCCGGGCATGAGCAGCGGGCCCACCGGGCCGCGGGCCAGGCCCTCGACGCCGACGACCGTGCCGTCACGCAGGTCGACGATCGGCTGGAAGACCGGCGTGACGAGCTCGTCGGCCAGCACCTCGGCGATGTCGTCGCCGCCGACCCGCTCGGGCTCGACCTGCGCGGCCATGATCTTCTGCAGCGCCTCGACGAAGCGGGTGAAGTCGAACGGCTTGGCGAGCACGGCGTCGACCGGAAGCTGGGCCTCGTTGTGGTGCAGCCCGTCGGTGTCGCCACTGATCACCATCTGCCGGATGCGCGCGGTGCGCGGGTCCTCGCGGAGACGGCGCGAGAGCGCTCCGCCCCCGAGGCCGGGCATCGCGATGTCGATGGTGACGACGTCGACGTCGTGGGTCTCGACCAGGTCGAGCGCGGTCTCCGCGCTGGCGGCCGTCAGCACGGTGAAGCCCTCGATCTGCAGGATCACCGAGATGAGGCTGCGGACGGACTCGTCGTCGTCGACAACCAGGATCGTCTGCACGGCCTGCCTCCTCCCGCCTCCGCCATCCCCGGATGTTCTAGATGACTCGACACCCCCGCGGTAGGAGTTGAGCGGGCATGTCGGCGAAAGGACGCCGGGCGCATCCGCCGCCCGTGACGGCCCGCCGCAAGAGATCGGAGGACGCGACTCACGTTCTGCGACCTGCCGTCCGATAGGCCTCCTGACCAGGATTTCTAGAAGGAGACGGAGGCAGGGCCGTGGACGCGATCGGGACCGCCGCGCTCGCCGAGCTGCAGTTCGGGCTCGACACGCTGCTGGGCGACGCGGGACCCAGCGTGGTGACGGTCATCTACGTCGACGGCTCGCCCACCGAGGTCCGTCCCGACCTGCGTGACGGCGGCGCGCCGAGCCCGTACCGACGGGGACGGGTGCAGACTCGCGGCAACCGGGCCGTGTCGGGCCGGATGTCGGTCGCCATCCACGACCGCACCCTGCTCGACCTGCCGCCGGCCTCCCGGGTCTGCTACCTCCCATGCGACGACGATGCCGTCGCCCTCGTGCTCCGCATGCCGCAGGGCCGGACGCCCGCGGCGCAGCAGCGCTGGCTCGAGCGGCTCGTCGGGCGGCTCGCCGAGGTGCGCGAGACCGACGGCCGGCTGCACCGCGTCGGCTGCACCTGGCAGAACCTCGCCACCGGCGAGCTCGACGTGGAGCTCCTCGCCGAGCTCGTCGACCTCGCGACGGCGCAGGCGGTCGGCGACGCGGCCATGCCCGTCAACATGGCCGCCGCGAAGGCGCAGGCCGAGCGGCGCCGGGTACGGATGACCGGCCGGCGACCGGACGCGCTGCTGCGGCGGCTCTACGGCCGGCAGGGCGCGCGCGGCCAGATCGTCCTGCTGCTGGCGCTGTCGTTCGGGCTCGGCTGGCTCGTGCCGTTCGGCATCTACGCCGCGATGTGGGGCCTGTTCGGCATCGACCTCGGACCGGTCATGTACGCCGTCGTCCTCGGCGTGCTGCTGACCACGGCGATCACGATCTACGTCGAGGCGATGTTCGCGCTCGACCCGTCGACGCTGCCGCGGCTGCCCGAGGACTGCGGCCCGGATGACCCGCTGGTCAGCGGCCGCTGGCCGGGCGTGACCGCGCTGTACGCGGCGTACCTGCCCAACGAGGTCGACACGATCTGCGAGAGCGTCGAGGCGGCGCTGGCGCAGCACTACCCGGGCGAGCTGCAGGTCGTCGTCGCCTACAACGGCGCCGACCGCTCGACCCGGGCGACCGAGCGGCGGCTGCAGAAGATCGCGTCGGCCGACCCGCGGCTGATGCTGGTGGGCGTCCCGGGCTCGACGTCGAAGGCGCAGAACGTCAACGCCGGCATGCGGCTGGCGGCCGGCGACGTCGTCGGGGTGTTCGACGCCGACCACCGCCCGGCCCCGGGGTCGTTCGCCCGCGCGGCCCGGTGGATCGGCAGCGGCCAGGCCGAGGCGGTGCAGGGCCACTGCGTCATCCGCAACCCTGACGACTCGGTCATCGCCGGTGCCGTCGCGGTCGAGTTCGAGGGCATCTACGCCGTCGCCCACCCCGGCCGCGCCTCGCTGCACGGCTTCGGGATCTTCGGCGGCTCGAACGGCTACTGGTGGGCGCCGCTGCTGCGGCAGCTGCGGATGCGCCCGTGGATGCTGACCGAGGACATCGACGCCTCGATCCGGGGCGTCATCGGCGGCGCGCGGATCGTCAGCGACCCGGCCCTGGTCTCCCGCGAGCTCGCGCCGACGACGGCCCGCGCGCTGTGGGACCAGCGGATGCGCTGGTCGCAGGGCTGGTCGCAGGTCTCGCGCCGCTACCTGCGCGACTTCGTGACCAACCGCGGCATGTCGGTGCGCCAGCGGGTCGGCGGAGCGTTCCTGCTCGGCTGGCGCGAGGTGTACCCGTGGCTGTCGATGCAGATGGTCCCGGTGCTGGCTTACCAGCTGTGGATCCGGCACGCGGCGCACATCCACTGGCTGCTGCCGATCTTCGTGGTGCTGTTCGGCGCCACGACCTCCGTCGGCCCCGTCCAGGCGCTGTTCGCCTGGCGGCTCGCCGTCCCCGAGCTGCGGGGCCGGCGGTGGCTGTTCCTGCGCTACCTGCTGCTGACCGGAGCCCTGTACGGCGAGGCCCGCAACACGATCGG
>CAJCIY010000233.1 GCA_903970495.1 Candidatus Melainabacteria bacterium
GTCAGCTCGCCGCCGAGGGCGGCGAGCCGACGGCGTACGGACGGACCACCGCCGACGAGCCGGTCGAGGAACGACGCCAGGTCGGCCAGGACGGGGGCGGCGAGCCGGCCGACGGTCGTCGCCGGGCCGGACTGCGCTGCCAGCAGTGCCGACGGCCGCGGCTGGTCGCGGAGGTAGGGCGCCATGCGGTCGTCGAGCGTCGTACGCCGGAACGCCGGCAGCCGCAGCACCACGGTCGCGGCACCGACGCCGCCGAGCAGCCCGACGCCCGCGCCGGCGAGCGCGCTCACCGCAGCACCCGCCGTTCGGCCGGGAGCTCGCCGATGCGGCGCATCAGCCGGTAGGCGACATAGGACACCGCGCCGCCGACGAGCAGCACCACTGCGCCGCCGGCCGAGTTGTAGGCGCGGATCGTGCTCGACTGCGAGGCCAGGAGCAGCAGCACCAGCCAGGGCGCGGCCAGGGCGACCCGGGCCGCGTTGACCGTCCAGCTCTGGCGGGCCTCGAGCTCGCCGCGGGCGCGCGCGTCCTCGCGCAGGAAGCGCGACAGGCTCCGGAGCAGGCCGCCGAGGTCGGTGCCGCCGACCTCGCGCGCAAGGCGGAGCGCCTCGACGACGCGGTCTCCGACCGGGTCTGCGAGGTCGTCGCCGAGCCGCTCGAGACAGGGCACGAACGCCCCGCTCGCGCGGTGCTCCTCACCGAACCGGGCGAACGCCGGTCGCAGCTCGACCGGTCCGCTGACGCCCAGCGCCGTCAGGGCCTCGGGCAGCGACAGCCCGGCGCGTACGCCCGACACCAGGTGGTCGACCGCCTCGGGCCAGGCCTCGCGGCGGGCGCCCGACCGGGCCCGGCCCCGACGGCGGAGCACCGCGCGCGGTCCCAGTCCGGCGAAGAGTGCGAAGGCGAGTGCGATCGGGACGGCCCCGGAGACCGCGAGGACGACGGCGAACACCGCCACGGCCGCGAGGACGCACGCGACCACCAGCTGTGCGGGGCTGACGCCGCGGACGCCCGCGTCGGCCAGCAGCCGTCGGGTCCGTGCGCCGAGGTCGGGACGGCTCCTGCTCGGCGAACCGGGCACGACCAGCAGGAACAGACCGATGCCGAGCAGCAGCCCGACCGCGATGCCGGTCACCCGGCGGCCAGCAGCTGGCCGAGGTCGTAGCCGCAGCCCGCGAACCGGTCGACGTGCGGCGGGAAGCCCCCGGCGCGGACGAGCGAGCCGCCGTCGCAGCGGAAGACCTGGGCGACCTCGACGACGTCGCTCTCGCACCGTCCGGACAGCGCGGCGATCTCGGTCACCCGCCGGCGTCCGCTGCCCTCCTTGCGGACGTGCACGACGAGGTCGACCGACGAGGCGACCGTCGGGGTCACGAAGCTCGCGGACACGTTGCCGCCGGCGAGCAGCGGCAGCGTGCAGAGCTTGGTGACCGCCTCGCGCGCGGAGTTCGCGTGCACCGTGCAGAGTCCGGGAAGCCCACTGTTCAGGGCGATGAGGAGGTCGAGCGCCTCTTCCTGACGTACCTCCCCGACGACCAGCCGGTCCGGGCGCATCCGCAGCGCCTCCTTGACCAGGCGGCGGAGGCGGATCTCACCGGTGCCCTCGAGCGACGGCTGCCGGGTCTGCATCGCCACCCAGTCGGGGGCGGGCAGCTGCAGCTCGAAGACCTCCTCGCAGGACACGATCCGCTCGCGGCCGGGGATCGCGCCGGCGAGCGCGTTGAGCAGCGTCGTCTTCCCGGCCTGCGTGCCGCCGGCGACGATGACGTTGAGCCCGGCGACGACGGCCGCCTCCAGGAAGCGCGCCGCCTGCGCGGCGAGCGAGCCGAGGCGCACCAGCTCCTCGAGGCTCGAGACGCCCAGCACGAACTTGCGGATGTTGACGGCCCAGTGCTCGCGGGTCACGTCGGGGATCACCGCGTGCAGGCGGGAGCCGTCGGGGAGCATCGCGTCGACGAACGGGCTCGACACGTCGACGCGGCGGCCGGACGCCTTCAGCATCCGCTCGACCAGGTCGGCGACCTGCTGCGCGGTGAGGATCGTGGTGGTCAGCTCGCTGCGACCAGCCCGCGCGACGAAGACGCGGTTGGGGCTGTTGAGCCAGATCTCCTCGACCTCGGGATCGTCGAGGTACTGCTGCAGCGGACCGAAGCCGGCGACGCTGTCGTAGACGTGCCTGCCCACGGCGACCCGCTCGCCGAGCGCGGGCAGCGGGCCGGACAGGGCACGGTCCTCGTAGTCGGCGATGACGTCGTCGACGAGCCGGCGGACGACCGAGGGCTGCGCGACCGGGTCGAGGCCGCGACGACGGACCAGCTCGCGGACCTCGCTCTCGACGAGGCTGACCGCGTCGACCTCGGACTCGACGACCGTCATCCCGACACGCCCCCTCTCAGCGACTTCTCAGCGAAGGCAGGAGGGTACGGCCGGACCGGCCGGGGGGGAGGAGCTCCCTGTGGACAATCCGCCCGTCGTCACCCTCGCGGCCGAGCCGATGTCACGGACCGTGACTGCACCTATCCGCAGCGCAGTCGGACGGTGCTAGGAGCAGTCTCTACAGACGTCGCCGACGCGGCGGCTGCGGTGCACCACGAGGAAGCACAGCGGGCAGGTGAACTCGTCGCGCTGCCGCGGCAGCGCCGCGGTGACCACGTCGTGCTCGTGCCGGACGACCGGGAACGTCTCGTCCTCGTCGTCGAGCTCGTCGTGGTGCGGACGGGCGGGCACGGCGAGCATGGCCGCAAGGGCGGCCACCTCGTCGGTGCCGGCCTCCTCGGCGCGTCGCTCGCCGTCCGTCGCCGTGCTCACCCCGGTTGCGTCGGTGTCGCCGGATCCGGCATGGCTGCGCCTCTCGGGTGACCCGCGGCGACCGTCAGGCCATGTGCGGATGGCGCCACTGCGTCGGCGGCACCGCCGTCTCCTTGATCGCGCGGGGCGACACCCACCGCAGCAGGTTGAGGATCGAGCCCGCCTTGTCGTTGGTGCCCGACGCCCGGCCACCGCCGAACGGCTGCTGCCCGACGACCGCGCCGGTCGGCTTGTCGTTGACGTAGAAGTTGCCCGCCGAGAAGCGCAGCACCCGCATGGCCTCCTCGATCGCCACCCGGTCGGTCGCGAAGAACGCCCCCGTCAGCGCGTACGAAGCGGCGTCCGCCGCCTGCAGCATCGTCACCGCGTACTCGGCGTCGTCGTAGACCCGGACCGCGAGGATCGGGCCGAAGTACTCCCGCGAGAAGACCTCGTGGCCGGGGTCGGCGCAGACGACGACCGTCGGTGAGACGAAGAACCCCTCGCCGTCGTCGGCGGTCCCGCCGGCGAGGATCTCGACGGCGGGGTCGTCGCGCAGCCGCGCCAGCACCCCGGCGAGCCGGTCGTAGGACCGGCGGTCGATCACCGCGCCGCCGAAGTTCCCGAGATCCGTGACGTCGCCGTAGGTGATGGCCTCCGCGCCGGCCACGAGCGCGTCTCGGACGCCGCCCTCCCACAGCGACCGCGGCACGTACGCCCGCGAGGCCGCCGAGCACTTCTGCCCCTGGTACTCGAACGCGCCCCGCAGCAACCCGACGACCAGCGCGTCGGGATCCGCCGACGCGTGGGCGATGACGAAGTCCTTGCCGCCGGTCTCCCCCACCAGCCGCGGGTACGTCCGGTAGCCACCGATGTTGCTGCCCACCGTCGCCCACAGGTGCTGGAAGGTCGCGGTCGAGCCGGTGAAGTGGACGCCGGCCAGGTCCGGGTGCACGAGCGCCACCTCGCTGACCGCCTCGCCGCGGCCGTGCACCAGGTTGATCACACCCGGCGGCAGGCCGGCCGCCTCGAGCAGCCGCATCGTCTGGTGGGCGGCGAAGGCCTGCGTCGGCGACGGCTTCCAGACGACGGTGTTGCCCATGAGTGCCGGCGCGGTCGGCAGGTTGCCCGCGATCGCGGTGAAGTTGAACGGCGTGATCGCGAGCACGAAGCCCTCGAGCGACCGCTGGTCGAGCCGGTTCCACACGCCCGGGACCGAGGTGGGGTGCTCGCCGTAGACCTGCGCCGCGAAGGCGACGTTGTAGCGCCAGAAGTCCGCGAGCTCGCAGGCGGAGTCGATCTCCGCCTGGTAGCAGGTCTTCGACTGGCCGAGCATCGTGGCGGCGTTGACGGTGTCGCGCCACGGGCCGGTCAGCAGGTCGGCAGCGCGCAGCAGCACGGCCGCACGCTGCGCGAACGGCAGCTCGCGCCAGCCGGGAGCGGCGCCGCGGGCGGCCTCGACGGCCTGCGACACCTCGTCGGCGGTCGCCTCGGTGACGGTGCCGAGCACGGTCGCGTGCCGGTCGGGCCGGACGACGTCGATCGGGTCGCCCTTCCCGACGAACGACCGGCCGCCGACGGTGTGCGGCAGCTCGACCGGACCGGCGGCGAGCAGGTCGGCGACGCGGGCGGCGAGGGTCTCCCGCTGCGGCGTGCCGGGGGCGTAGTCACCGACCGGTTCGTTGTACGGCGCCGGGACGACGGTGGAAGAGTCCATGGCGACGATCCTTTCACCGCTGCGCCCGGGTGCTCAGAGGTCGGCGAGCTCCTGGGTCGCGTACCAGAGCAGGTCGTGGTCCTCGGCGTCACCGACCGCGAGCTCCGCGTCCTCGTCGCCGAGGTCCGCCTCGTCGACCACGGCGGCAGCCGCGCGGACGGCGGCCTCCGCGTCGGGACCGTCGACCAGCCCGGCCGCGACCGCCGCCCACGGCAGCGCCCCGGTGCGGACCGCCCCGTCGTCGAGGTCGTCGCGGATCGTGAGTCCCGTCGCGGCGTCGGTGTCGACGGCGAGCACGACGCGCCGCGGCTCCCCGTCGAGCAGCCGCAGCGAAGCGCGGGCCGCGCGGAGGGTCGCCGCCGCCTCGAGCTCGTCGTCGGCGCCGGTCAGCTCCGCCCGCAGGCCCGGCGTGACGGCGTACCCGGTGCTCGCCGGGATCTCGCGCGCCGCCGCCCAGGTGCGCAGCAGCGGCAGCGACGCGGGCAGGTAGACCCTCACCCGGTGGCGGCGAAGTCCGACTCGAGCGCCGCCCGGCTGGTCCGCACCGAGGTCTCGAACACCTGCTCGCGGCGCTTCGGGTCCATGAGGTTCGCACCGATCGCCTGCAGATCCTCGGGTCCGGGACCGAGCAGCACCACGTTCGTCCCGGTACGCCGTACCTTCGCGGCCTCGCGCAGCAGCCGCCGCGTGACCAGCCGCCGGACCTGGCGCTCGAGCCGGGCCGCGACCGACGACGGGTCGTCGAAGCGGACGGACGTCATCGGCGACACGACGTAGACCGTGTCGAGCTCGAGCGGCAGCACCAGGTCGAGCGAGGTGGGCGAGCAGGTGCCGCCGTCCACGTAGGGGCGACCACCGATCACCTGTGGCGCGAACCAGCCCGGGATCGAGCAGGACGCCATGACCGCCTGCGAGAGCCTCGCGGGCGGCGAGCCGGCCCGGCCGAAGGCGGTCCGCTTGCCGGTGCGGTAGTCCATCGCGACGACCCAGGTGTTCGGGTGCGTCGCCCAGGCATCGGCCGCGTCGCCGGCCTCGGTCTCCCGCAGCAGCGCGTCGATGACGCCGCCGACCGGGGCGA
>CAJCIY010000234.1 GCA_903970495.1 Candidatus Melainabacteria bacterium
CCACTGCGCGGCGTGCGGGAACGCGCTCTTCAGGAGCGACACCAAGTTCCACTCCGGCTCGGGCTGGCCGTCGTTCTACGAGCCGATCTCGCCCGGCGCCGTCGTCGAGAAGGTCGACCGCTCGTTCGGGATGGCCCGCACCGAGGTGCTGTGCGGCCGCTGTGGCTCGCACCTGGGCCACGTCTTCGACGACGGCCCCGCCGAGACCGGCCTCCGCTACTGCATGAACTCGGTCTCGCTGGACCTCGAGCACCACTGACGGGACGTAACCCACCTAAGGCGACCGGACTGGTCGTCTTAGGCTGAGGCCTGTCCACCCACGATGACGAGGAGCCGCATGTCCGACCCGATGTCGTTCGCCTACTGGGTGCCCAACGTGAGCGGCGGCCTGGTCGTCAGCACGATCGACCAGCGCACCGACTGGTCCTACGAGTACAACGCCCAGCTCGCCCGCATCGCCGAGGACAGCGGGTTCGACTACGCCCTGACGCAGGTCCGCTACATGGCCAGCTACGGCGCGGCCTTCCAGCACGAGTCGACCAGCTTCAGCCTCGCGCTCCTGTTCGCGACCCAGCGGTTGAAGGTCATCGCCGCGGTGCACCCGGGGCTGTGGCAGCCGGGCGTGCTGGCGAAGTTCATCGCCAGCGCCGACCAGATGTCCGGCGGCCGGGCGGCGATCAACGTCGTCAGTGGCTGGTTCAAGGACGAGTTCACCAAGCTCGGCGAGCCCTGGCTCGACCACGACGAGCGCTACCGCCGCTCGGAGGAGTTCATCCGCTACGTCCGCGAGATCTGGACCTCGGACCACGCCGACTTCATGGGTGACTTCTACCGGCTGCACGACTTCGACCTCAAGCCCAAGCCGCTCGAGATCGCGGGCCGGCCGCACCCGGAGATCTTCCAGGGCGGCAACTCCTCGGCGGCGCAGCGGATGGCCGGCCGCGTGAGCGACTGGTACTTCAGCAACGGCAAGGACTTCGACGGGGTCGACGAGCAGGTCTCGACGGTCCGCGCCGAGGCCGAGCAGCACGGTCGCCGCGTGAGGTTCGGCCTCAACGGCTTCGCGATCGTGCGCGACACCGAGGCCGAGGCAAAGGAGACGCTGCGCGAGATCATCGCGAAGGCGGACGACGCGGCCGTGAAGGGCTTCGGCGACGCCGTGAAGACCGCGGGCCAGTCGACCGGTGACAAGAAGGGCATGTGGGCCGACTCGGTCTACGACGACCTCGTCCAGTACAACGACGGCTTCAAGACCCGGCTCATCGGGACGCCCGAGCAGGTCGCCGAGCGGATCGTCGCGTACAAGAAGCACGGCGTCGACCTCATGCTGCTGGGCTTCCTGCACTTCCAGGAGGAGGTCAAGGCCTTCGGCGACCGCGTGATCCCGCTGGTCCGGGAGATGGAGGCCGCCTAGCTGCTACGGCAGCGAGGCGATCAGCGCGCCCACCGGCTTGCGGGAGCCGGTGTAGAACGGCAGCTCCTCGCGGACGTGCCGCCGCGCGGTCGAGCCGCGCAGGTGGCGCATCAGGTCGACGAGCCGGTGCAGCTCGTCGGCCTCGAAGGCGAGGATCCACTCGTAGTCGCCGAGGGCGAAGGAGCTGACGGTGTTGGCGCGCACGTCCGGGTAGTCGCGGGCCATCAGGCCGTGCTCGGCGAGCATCGCGCGACGCTCGGCGTCGGGCAGCAGGTACCACTCGTAGGACCGGACGAACGGGTAGACGCAGATGTACGCGCGGGCCGGCTCGCCGGCCAGGAACGCCGGCACGTGGCTCTTGTTGAACTCGGCCGGACGGTGGAGCGCCATGACCGACCACACCGGCTCGAGGTGGGTGCCGAGCGCGGTGCGGCGCAGTCGCTGGTACGCCTCCTGCAGGTCGTCGCTCGAGGGCGACACCGTCCAGACCATCAGGTCGGCGTCGGCGCGCAGGCCGCTCACGTCGTAGGTCCCGCGCACCTCGACGCCCTTGGCGCCGAGCTGCTCGACCAGCGCCTCGACCTCGCCGGTCAGCGCACCGCGGTCGTCGTCGCCGAGCGGACGCGCCACCCGGAAGACCGACCACATCGTGTACCGGACCAGCTCGTTGAGCTCTTTCGCCTGCTTGCCGTCGACCATGCCCTCAGTGTGTCAAAAGCGCGGCGGCCGCATCCTGTCCGGACCGGATGCACGCCGGTATCCCGACCCCGTCGTAGGCGGCGCCAGCCACGGCGATCCCCGCCGGGAGCGTGGCGCGCAACGCCGCGACGCGCTGCCGGTGGCCCGGCGCGTACTGCGGCAGCGCCCCGCCCCAGCGGCTGACCCGGCTCGCGACCGGCCGCCCGCGCAGCCCGGCGATCGCCCCGACCTCGGCCGCGGCGACGCCGGCCAGCTCGACGTCGGGTCGCTGCAGGTCCGCCTCCTGGCCGTACCGGCCGACGCTGGCCCGCACGACGACCGGCGCGTCGGGCGCATGACCCCACTTGCGGCCCACGAAGGTGACCGCCTTGACGGTGCGGCGCTCGCTCGGGGCGACCAGGACGCCCGAGAGCGCCGGCGTGTCGGTGCCCGGCGGGTAGACGAGCGTCACGATGCCGACCGAGGCGTACGCGGTGTCGGGCGTCGTCGGCACCAGACCGTCGAGCAACCGGGCCGCCGGCCCGGCCGGGCACGCGAGGACGACCGCGTCCGCGGCGAGGCGCTGCTGCCGGCCGGCCGGCCCGGTGAGCAGCGTCCAGCCGGAGGCGGCGGGTTCGAGCCCGGTGACGGCGGTCTCGAGCCGTACGTCGAGCTCCGCCGCGACCGCCGCCGGCAGCCCGCCGATCCCGCCGGGCACCGACCCGAAGACCGGCCCGTCGGAGGTCGACGGGCGGCGGCCTGCGACCGTGGCCAGCAGAGACCGGCCGGGCGCCGTCAGCTGCGGCGCGGTCATCGCCACCGACAGGCCGTCGGCGGCCCCGGCGTAGACCCCGCCGAGCAGCGGGTCGACGAGCCGGTCGAGCACCTGCGCCCCGAGCCGCGCGCGGACCAGGGCGCCGACGGCGGGATCCTCGCCGAGATCGCTCGCGGGCAGCACGCGGTCGAGCGCCGCCCGCGCGAGGCCGAGCGGCGAGAGCATCCCCCGCACCGAGCCGAGCGACGACGGCACGCCAAGGATGGTCCCGGCGGGCAGCGGCCGCAACC
The DNA here is from genome assembly GCA_903970495.1 of Candidatus Melainabacteria bacterium. Taxonomy (GTDB): domain Bacteria; phylum Actinomycetota; class Actinomycetes; order Mycobacteriales; family CAJCIY01; genus CAJCIY01. The sequence continues at coordinate 3,158 of CAJCIY010000234.1, forward strand.
GACCACCCGCGAGGACGGCTGCCGTGCCCGTCGTGGGATGGACGAGCTCGCCCACGACCGAGTGCGCCAGATCGGCTGCGTGGGGGACGCGCACCAGGAAGGCATCCGCACCCTCCTCGACCGGGACGCCGTCGATCGGCGTCGTCCGCAGCGCCCCGCCCACGCGACCCGACCGTTCGAGCACCACGACCTCGGCGCCCGCCTCGGCCAGCGCGCGGGCGGCCGCCAGGCCGGCGATGCCGGCGCCGACCACGGCGATGACGGGACGCGTCACGCGCGTCCGTGCACGACCCGGACGACCTCGGCGAGCACGCCCGGGTCGGTGCCGGGGAGCACGCCGTGGCCGAGGTTGAAGACGTGCCCCGGCGTCTGCGCGCCGGAGGCGAGGACCTCGCGGGTGGCGGCCTCGACGGCCGGCCAGGGCGCGCCGAGCAGCGACGGGTCGAGGTTGCCCTGCACGGCGTACCCGGGCCCGATCCGGCGCGAAGCCTCCGCGAGCGGGATGCGCCAGTCGACACCGACCACGTCGGCACCGGCCTCACCCATCGCGGCGAGCAGCTCGCCGGTCCCGACACCGAAGTGGATCCTGGGCACGTCCGGCACAGCGGCGAGCACCCGCGCCGACCACGGCTGCACGTGCTCCAGGTACGCCGCCAGCGGCAGCGACCCGACCCATGAGTCGAACAGCTGCACCGCCGCGACGCCGGCATCGACCTGCACCCGGAGGTAGGCGGCCGCGATGTCGGCGAGCGCGTCCATGAGCCGCGCCCACACCAGCGGCTCGCCGTACATCAGTGCCTTGGTCCGCGCCAGGTCGCGCGACGGCCCGCCCTCGACGAGGTAGGAGGCCAGCGTGAACGGCGCCCCCGCGAAGCCGATGAGCGGCACGTCGCCGAGCTCGCCGACGAGCGTCCGCACCGCGACCGCGACGTCAGACACCGTCGACGGGTCGAGCCGCGGCAGCGCGGCCACGTCGGCCTCGGTGCGGACGGGGCTGGCCACGACCGGCCCGGTCCCCGGGACGATGTCGAGGTCGACGCCGGCGGCGTGGAGCGGCACGACGATGTCGGAGAAGAGGATCGCCGCGTCCACGTCGTAGCGGCGGACCGGCTGCAGCGTGATCTCGGTGACCAGGTCGGGCGTACGGCAGGCCTCGAGCATGGCGACGCCCTCGCGGACCTTGCGGTACTCCGGCAGCGCCCGGCCGGCCTGGCGCATGAACCACACCGGCGTCGTCGTCACCGGCTCGCGGCGGCAGGCAGCCAGGAAGTCGCTCACGCCCTCGATGCTGTCACGCCGCGGTGCCTGGGCCTCCGGCGAACCGGACGGGAGGTCGCGTTCGGCTAACCCGCGGCCAGCAGCACGACCCCGGCCAGCGCTCCGACCACGCCGACCGTCTGCATCCGGCCCAGCCGCTCGCGGGTGATCCCCCAGGCCAGCAGCGCCGTCACCGCCGGGTACAGCGAGGACAGGACGGCGACCACCGCGAGCAGGTGACCGCGGCCGGCGATCGCGAACAGCGCGTTCGCCCCCAGGTCGAAGGTGCCCACCACGACGACCGCACCGATGTCGGCGCGGCCCGGCCAGCGCTGCACCCGGTGCGAGGTGCGCGCCGTCGTCAGGACCGACACGCCCAGCATCGCGGCGCCGAGGGCCCGCATCCAGAACAGTGTCATCGCGACGTTGTCGGCGTTGCCGCGGCTGCCCTCCTGGACGGCGAGCAGCACGACCCCGAAGCCCACCGCCGACGCGGCGCCCAGACCGACCGCGAGCGTGTGTCGGCCGGCGTCCGGGCCGGCCTCCCGCGGCCGGGCGGCGAACGCGACCCCGGCGATCGCCAGGACGGCGCCGGCGAGCTGTAGGCCGGCCGGGTGCTCGCCGCGGACCAGACCGCCGACGAACGGCACCAGCACCCCGATCGAGGCCACCGGCGAGACGATCGACATCGGCCCGATCGCGAGGCCCCGGTAGAACGCGCCGAGCGCGAACACGCCGACCGCTCCCCCGAGCAGCCCCCAGCCGAGCGAGGTCGCGTCCACCCGCCAGAAGCCGGCGATCGAGCAGACGACCGCGAGGATGCTGATCGCGAGCAGCTCGCTGGTCAGCACCAGCGCCCGGATCGGGAGCTTCCGCGCGGTCAGGCCGCCGACGAAGTCCGAGGTGCCCCAGACCAGGCTCGCGAGGAGCGCGAGCACCGCGGACACGCGGGCAACCCTAGGTGCCGACCTCCCGGGCGCCGCAGCCGGGCGACCGTACTGTCGGGTCATGTCCTCGCTGCTCCGCCCGCCCGGCCCCGGAGCGGCCGCCGGGCCTGCCGCCGGCCCCGAGCCCACCGAGTTCACCGCCGCGGTCGAGAGCCTCGCGGGCGCCCGCGCTCGCCCCGACGCGGTCGTCGCCGAGGCGCCCGCCCCCGCGCGGCTCGCACCCCACGCGTACGCCTGCACTGTCGACATCGGCGAGGCGGGCACCGGGCGGCTGGTCTACCTGCACGACCCCGCGGGCCAGCCGGCCTGGGCCGGCCGCGACCGGTTGGTGGTGTTCGCCCGGGCGACGGTCGAGGCCTCGATGGCCGACGACCCGATGCTCACCGAGGTCGTGTGGACCTGGCTCGTCGACGCCCTGGACGAGGCGTACGCGGAGCACAGCGCGCTGGGGGGCACCGTCACCACGACCACTTCGCACCGGTACGGCAGCCTCGCCCACGTGGCCGCCCAGCACGAGGTCGAGCTCCGCTGCTCGTGGACACCGCTCGCCGCCGGCGCCCGGGTCCAGACCCTGACCGGACCGCGTGGTGGCCGGCCGACGCTCGACCTGGCACCGCACCTGCAGGCGCTGGTCGCCACCCTGGCCGACATGTGCGGCCTGCCGCCGCACGCGCCCGGCGTGGTCGGGCTGCCGACGGGCTAGCGGACCGCGGTCGCCCTCGGCGCCGCGGCGCGGGTCGCCGCCACCGGCCGCGCTCCGGGTCCACCCGAGAGCGGCAACCGCATCTCGAGCGTGGTGCCCTCACCGGTCATGGACCGGACCTCGACGAGACCACCGGCGAGGCGGACCCGCTCCCGCAGCAGGCCGAGGCCGACGTGACGGCCGCGCTCGGAGCGCACCGCGGCCGGGTCGAAGCCCGGACCGCGGTCGGCCACGGTCGCGACCACCGTCTCGTCGACGACCTCGAGGGTCGCGCGGGCGCTGTCGACGTCGGCGTGCTTCACGACGTTGAGCAGGCCCTCCTGGAAGAACCGGTAGACGGTGACCGCGGTCGCCAGCGGGAGCGGCACCGGGTGCTCGGGCCAGCCGATCTCCACCTCGAGGGCGTAGCGACGGCCGAGCTCGTCGCGGAGCCCGCCGATCGCCGCTCCCAGGTCGCCGTCCCGCAGCGCCGGCGGCCGGGTGCGGGCCATGATCGCGCGTACCTGGTCCTCTGCCTCGTCGACGAGACCGGCGGCGCCGTGGCCGTCGCCCTCGGCCAGCGCGGAACCGGCCAGCGCGAGCGACTGCGCCACCGTGTCGTGCAGCTCGGCGGACAGCTGGCCGCGCGCGGCCTCCTCGGCTGCCGTCAGACCGGAGAGCAGCTCGAACATCCCGGCGCTGGACTGCTCCGCGGCGGTGCGGTGCCGCAGCGCGAGCTCGTCGGCGACGCGCATCCGCAGCGCGAGGGCGTCGAGCGCGGCGGACAGCTCGGCGAGCTCCGCCGTGGCGCGTACGCCCCGGTCGGTGCTCTCCGCGATGACGGCGCCGGGGTCACGCAGCCGCACGAGGGCGTCGTCGCGCAGCGAGCGGAGGGCGGTGGCGGTCCGGTGCGCGCCGACGGCCGCCACGACCGTCACGAGGATGACGGCGAGCATGCCCAGCCCGACGCACCAGGCCGCGGCGCTGGCGTCGAGCCGACCGGCCAGCGCGATGCCGCCGACCGAGCCGGCGGTGACGGCGAGGCCGCAGACGACGGCGCCGGCCGCGGCCCACACCCACAGCGGCAGGACCGCCGAGCGGCCCCAGCGGCTCACGGCAGGACGCCGGTCGAGGTCCAGTCCTCGGCGGGGCGGACGACCGTGGGGAGCGGCGCTGTGTCGAGCAGACCGGCCGCACTCGAGAGGTCGGTGTCGGCGGCGAGCGCGATCGCGCCGAGGAGCGAGGCCACGGCCTGCTCCGCGGCCCGCAGCTCGTCCACGATGTCGTCGACCGCCCCGGGACCGCTGCTCGCCACCCCCGTACCACCGGCGAGGCGGGCCAGCCGACCCGCGCTCTCGCGGAGCGCCGACAGCGCCGGCGCGGTGTGGGCACCGATGTCGCCGAGAGCTCGGGCGGCCGAGTCGGCGGCCGCGGCGCGATCGACCGCGGCGTCCCGGGAGGCCGTCAGGTCGGCGACCGACAGCCAGGTCTCGGCCTGCTGGATCAGGACGCGGGCGAGCGAGGCGTCGCGGCGGGAGAAC